>CACXEB010000321.1 GCA_902766515.1 uncultured Eubacteriales bacterium | reverse complement strand
TGACTTCGGGCACTGGGCGAAAACCGTCGCGCCGGGCGAAACCTTTGAGGCGCCTGAGGCGATCCTGACCGTGGGCCGCGGCGATGTCCATGCTGTCGCTCAGCGCCTGCTGTCCGTCCATCGCGCGCGCTGGGTGGGCCGGGATCGCCGGCTCCCCGTGCTGTTCAATGAGTTCTGCACGACGTGGGGAAACCCTTCTGAGGAAAACCTGGGCCGGATCGTCTCCTCCCTCCGCGGGAAGGACATCGACTACCTGGTGATCGACGCGGGCTGGTACATGGATGAAAGCGGCGGCTGGAGC
Organism: uncultured Eubacteriales bacterium; assembly: GCA_902766515.1. Next base: position 3,667 of record CACXEB010000321.1, on the reverse strand, counting down.
GACAACGGCGGCGACTGGATCCCGAACGAGACGAAGCTCTTCCCGCACGGGCTCAGGCACACGGCGGACATGATCAAAGCGGCGGGGCTCCGGCCGGGCCTCTGGTTTGAGCCGGAAACCTGCGCGGCCCGCGCGGAGGTGCGGAAGCGGGAGGACATGCTGCTGCACCGGTACGGCGCCGTGCTGTCCACCGGCAACCGCGCGTTCATGGATATGCGGCAGGAGCGGGTCCACGCGTACCTGGAGGAGCGTGTCATGGGGCTGCTCAGGAACTGCGGCTTCGAGTACGTCAAAATCGACTATAACGATACGACGGGTGTCGGCTGCGACGGGGACGAAAGCCTGGGCGAGGGGCTGCGCCGGAATGCCGAAGGATCCCTGCGGTTTTTCCGGGAGCTCCGCGAAGCGGTCCCGGGGATCTGCATCGAGAGCTGCTCCTCGGGCGGACACCGCCTGTCGCCGGCGTTCATGGCTGTTTCCGACATGGCGTCCTTCTCGGACGCGCACGAATGCCAGGAGATCCCGATCATCGCCGCCAACCTGCAGCGCCTCATCCTGCCGGGCCAGTCGCAGATCTGGGCCGTGCTCCGGGCCGGGGACAGCATCCGCCGCATCAACTATTCACTGATCAACACCTTCCTCGGCGTGATGTGCCTGTCCGGTGACGTGTTTGACCTGTCGGCGGAGCAGTGGCGGAAGGTGGACGAGGGCATCGCCTTCTACCGGGAGGTCAGCGGGATCATCCGGGACGGCGTTTCCTCGTTCTATGGGGAGATCTCGGCAAACTGGCGCCATCCCCGGGGCTGGCAGGCTGTCGTGCGCGCGCTGCCCGACGGCGAAACGCTGGCCGTCTTCCATACCTTCGGTGGTGACCTGCCCAAGCGGGTTTCGCTGCCGGTCGGCGATGTCCGCATCGTCCGCAGCATGGCGAGCGAACCGCATGCCCTGACGGTCGAAAACGGATCGCTGATCATCGATCCGGCGGCCCCGTTCGAGGCGGTCGCTGTTTATCTGAAATAATGCTGCTATCCGTCTGCGCCGGACGAGCATAAACGAAAAGGAGAAACCGCGATGAATGAAAAGAAGGAAAAGATCGAGGTCTTTGACTATACGGACCATATCATGAAGGCGCTGCGCCGGGGGATCCTGCTGAATACCCGGGGGGAGAAGTTCAACAGCATGGTCATCAGCTGGGGCCATTTCGGCGTCATCTGGGGCGCGCCGACCTTCGTGGTGTATGTCCGCGAAAGCCGCTATACCAAAGCCCAACTGGACCGGACGCGGGCGTTCACGCTCAGCATCCTGCTGGGCGAGCCCGACGCGCACATCCAGCAGGTCTGCGGCATGCAGTCCGGCCACCGGATCGACAAGGTCCGGGAAGCGGGCCTCACGCTGGCGGAGCCGGAGCTGAACCATACCCCGGGCATCCGGGAATACCCGCTGACGCTGGAATGCGAGGTGCTGTACGCGCAGAAGCAGGATCTTTCGCTGCTTCCGGAGGACATCCGCAGCGCGTGCTATCCGCAGCATGTGGACGGCAGCGCGCCGCTGGCCAACCGTGACGCACACACCGCCTACATCGGCCGGATCGTCAGCGCCTATATCCTTCGGGACGCCTGATCCCGAAGCGGAAGATACGAAGAAGGTCTGGCATGGAAGATATCATCATCCGCGGGGGCTGCGTGATCGACGGCACGGGCAGCCCCGGCCGCAGGGCGGACGTGGCCGTGCGGGACGGGATCATTACGGCCGTCGGCGATCTCTCCGGCCGCGCCGCCGCCCGAGTGCTGGACGCCGGCGGGCTGGCGGTGGCTCCCGGCTTTATTGACGCGCATACGCACTCGGATACCTTTTTCCTGGATGATGACAGCGGCGCGTCCAAGCTGTACCAGGGCGTGACCACGGAGGTGTCCGGCAACTGCGGCTTCAGCCATTTTCCCGCCCTGGAGGAGCGCGTGGGGGAGGATCCCTGGTCCTGCGTGTCCTATGCCGACTTCCTGCGGAAATACCGGGACGGCGGCTGCCAAATGGCGCTCAACCAGGCGATGCTGGTGGGACACGGCCGCCTGCGCGAGGGCGTGGTCGGCCCGGATGCCCGCCCGGTGACGGAAAGCGAGCTGGCGCACATGAAGCGCCTGCTCCGCCGCGACCTGGAGGCCGGCGCATGGGGGCTTTCCCTGGGCCTCGAATACGCGCCGGGCTGCTTTGCCGGCCCGGAGGAGCTGAGCGCCCTGGCAGGCGTCGTCCGGGCGTATGGCGGCATCGTTACGTGCCACATGCGCAGTGAAGGGCTCCGCATCCGGGAGGCCATCGGCGAGCTGGCGGCCATCGGCCGGGCATCCGGCGCGCATGTGCATGTCTCCCACCTGAAGCTGGACAATGTCCGGGTACACGGCCGCGCGCCGGAGGTCTGGGGGCTGCTGGAAGCCGCGCGCGCGGAGGGCGTCCGCATGACGGCGGATGTCTATCCGTATACCGCGTCCCGGACGACGCTGTCGATCCGGTGCCCCCGCTGGAGCCTGGACGGCGGCGATGAAGCGCTCCTGCGCTTCCTGCGGGGGCCCCGCCGGCAGGAGGTCATCGAGGGCATCCGCGCGCACTACGACAGCGCGGAGCGCGCGGAAACCTGCGTCTTCAGCGACGACGGCGGGCGCTGGCCTGGAATCGTCGGCAAAACGCTGCGCGAGGTGGCGGAGGACATGCTGGGGACAACCGACTACGCCGCGGCGGCGGTGGAAGTCCTCCTGCGGACCGACGCGCAGGCGACCTGCATCTTTTATGTGATGAGCGAGCAGGACATGCTTTATTTCCTGTCCAGGGACGTGTGCGTCTGTTCGGACAGCCAGGCGATGTCCGGCGATCCGGCCCGGGTCAGGAGCCGGCCCCATCCCCGCGCCTACGGTGCCACGGCGGAATTCTTCCGCCTGGCGCGGGAGCGGAAGCTCTGCTCCCCGGAGGAGGCGGTCCGCCGCGTGACCGGAAAGACGGCTGACTGCTTCGGGATCACCGACCGCGGGTACCTGCGCGTGGGCATGGCCGCGGATATCACGGTCTTTGATCCGGACCGCATCGCCCCGCGGGCGACCTACCTTGAGCCCGTACAGCTGGCCGTCGGCGTCCGGCATGTGATCGTCAACGGCGCCGTCGCGCTGAAAGAAGGCGTCCAGACGGACGCCCGCAGCGGAAGGTTTTTGCGGAAAGGACAGGATCCCCGCGCGGGGAATACCTGACGGCATACGCTGTTTTGTCCAGCTGTTTTATCCCGTGAAACCGGGAACTGTTACTCAATCGGCAACTGGATCTCGGTCAGCCAATCTTCTTCCGATTCCTTGTTCCAAATGCCGTCGATGCAGCATTCCCGGGCCGGTCCCGCTGCGTGAAAGCCGTTCTGCTCTGCATACCGCATGAGGAAGGCGCAGGCTTCACCGATGCCTCATCTCTTTGTCCTCCGGCATATGATGTATGATGGAGAGACAGCTGTCGATCATGCGCTTTTCTTCCGTCAGCGCGTTGGCCTTTTCGGTCAGGATCTGCCTGACATCTGTGCCGGCCTGGATTGACCGGATCTCTTCGATGGACGGTCCGAGCTGCCTGTAGGCTTTGACGCTTGCGGCCGCTTCCAGCTGGGCGGTTTCATAAAGGCGGTATCCTGTCCATTTGTCCGTGG
>CACXEB010000320.1 GCA_902766515.1 uncultured Eubacteriales bacterium | reverse complement strand
GCGCTGGCCCAGCGCGCCGCCTGCCATCCGATCGACAACGCCAACGGCTACGACGTCAATTACTGCGTACCCGGCGAAGGCCTGCGGGAAATGGCCCGTGCCGAGGATCCCGCCTCCGGCCGCGTGATGACCGTGCTGAGCGACCAGCCGGGCATCCAGCTCTATTCCGGCCAGGGCCTGCACCAGGTCGGCCACGGCGGCCAGGCCTACACCGCCTACTCCGGCTTCGCGCTGGAGACCCAGCACTATCCCGACAGCCCGAACCATCCCGAGTTCCCCAGCACCGTGCTGAAGGCGGGCGCTTCCTTCCAGTCCGTCACCCAATACGCCTTCTCCGTCAAGGCATAATCAACCCCTGTCACAGACTGCCTTCCTCATCCCCCATCGGGATCCGGAAGGCAGTCTTGCAATGAAAGGAGCGCCCATGTTCAGAAGACACCGATGGGAAACGGAAGACAGAAAAACGCATTTTGTGTTTCAGTGGCACATCACGGATGAGTGCGGCCAGCGGTGCAGGCACTGCTATATTTACGGGGCGGATGCCGCGAAGCGCCCGGATACCATGCCGTGGGAACAGCTTGTGAACGTGCTGGAAATGTGCATGCGTTTCTGCGGGCAAATGTATTACCAGCCGCATATCTGCCTCACCGGCGGCGATCCGCTGATGCATCCCGACTTCTGGCGCCTGGCCGGGCTGCTGCACATGGAGCGCATTCCGTTTTCCATCCTTGGCAATCCCGGGCATCTGACAGACGCCGTCTGCAGAAGGCTGAAAAAACTCGGCTGCACACGGTACCAGCTGTCCATTGACGGCCTCGAAGAAACGCATGACCGGTTCCGCGCGCCGGGGTCTTATCGCGATACGATGGACAAGATCGCCATGCTGAACCGCGCCCGGATCGAAACGGCCGTCATGACCACCGTCAGCAGCAGGAACATCGACGAAGTGCCTGCCGTCATTGACGCTGTCGTGGCGGCGAAAGCGGGTATTTATGCCTTCGGTCGGTACTGTGCCCCCAGCGGCGCGCTGAACGACATTCCCCCGGAGCGGTATCGCCGCCTGCTGGCGGACTGTACCGAAAAAATCAGGGGCCTTCAGGACGCGGGCTGCAAAACGCGTTTCGCGAAAAAGGATCATCTGTGGACGCTGTATGATTATGAGACGGGATGCTTTCAGCTGCCCGCGGACGCGGAGAAAGGCATGCTGTATGACGGCTGCCATTGCGGCCAGTCCCACCTGACGATCCTGCCGAACGGCGACGTGTACGCCTGCCGCCGGGTGCATGGCAGCAAGGTCGGCCATCTGCCGGAAGACACGTTCGCGGATATCTGGCTGGGCCGCATGGCGGCCTACCGGGATTTGAGCCGCTTCGAAAAATGCTCGTCCTGTGACCTGCTGCAGTGGTGCCGCGGATGTCCTGCAGTTGCCAGCACAAAGGACGGCAACTTCTACGCGCCGGACCCGCAGTGCTGGCGGACGGTTGCGCCGGGCGGCGGTCAGTCGGAGGAACAGCCCATGCAGGAGGGAGAGAAGCGCCATGACGCCTGAAAACCGGAACCCCAAGGAAGCGCTGCACATTGCGTGCCCTGGCTGCGGCGGCGGTCTGCGTTACAGCATCAAAAGCGGCAAAATGCAATGCGCCCATTGCAGCGGGGAATACGGCATCCAGGACATTCCCGATCCCTCCCTCGACATACAGGACGGCAGCATGGAAACCTTTGAATACCGCTGCCCCCAGTGCGGCGCGGCCATCCATTCCACACAGACATCCACCGTCAATTATTGCATTTATTGCGGATCCGAGGTCGTGTTTATGGAACGCCTGTCCCGCTGCAGGCGTCCGGACGGGATCGTGCCTTTCAAGGTTTTCCGGGAAGACTGTGAGCTCATTTACCGGAACCGCCTGAAAAAAGCCGTCCTCGCCCCGAATAAACTGCGGTCACAGGAGACATACCAGCATTTCCAGCCGGTGTACATCCCCTTCTGGAAATACAAAAGCAAGTACAGCGGCAAAATCGAAGGGCAATCCGTCCAGGTGGAGCGCAGTGAAAAAGAATACCTGGAAACGAGGTACCGCCACAGCCTGCAGGCAAACGTGTGGATGACGGACGTCCTGTATGACGCGTCACGCGCTTTTGATGATGACACCGCCATGAAGTTGGGCATCACCACCGGCCGCGGGAAATCCGGCCGTGAAGCACAGCAGGCGTTTCATCCGGGCTACTTATGCGGGTTTTACGCGGAAGCGGCTGATACGGACGAGAGCGCTTACCAGAGTGATATCAAAGCCATCCTGTGTGAACAGATCGCCAGGAAGCTGGCAGGCGGCGATCAAAACTGCGTCGGCGCCGCGGCAACGCTTCTGGATCCGATGGAAACAAGCGCGGAACTTGTGTTGCTTCCCGTCTGGCTGTTAGCCAGCCGGGAGGGCGAACGGGTACTGTACACCGCCATTGACGGTACGGATGGTTCCATCGTATGCGATACCACAGTCAGTCCCGCACGGTTCGCCGTATTGGCGGGCGTGTTTGCGGCGCTGGTCTACGCGGCGCTGCTGCTGCTGGACTCCGTGCTGATCATCCGCCCGAACATCCTGCTCGGTCTGTGCGGCATCCTGGCGTCGCTGATCGGATGGCTTGTATATCCGGCGCTGAAAGAGCGGCTGGAACAGAACCTGCGCGAAAAGGACCCGTCCCTTGCAAAACTTGTCCGACAGCAAAAGCAATCAACCGGCAGGGAATCCCCGCACTATCAATCCAACAATGGAATCACGTATATACCGGGAATCAACGGCCTGGACTATGGGCTGAAACGCCTGCTGATTCTGTTGGGATGCGTATCCGGCTATGGGCTGTTCTGCGCGATAAAAACCAATGCACAGTTTGCGTTCCTGCACTTCATTCTGCTCGTCATATTGATCATCTATGCGGCCCGGCACTGGACAGAAACACAAATGCATAAAAACACCGGCATGGCTTACATGTGCAGGGTCCTGTACATGTACGGCCTGGGCATTGCCATTTTCTTCACCTGCGCGGCAATCATCCATAATGGCAATAACATGCCGTATGTCAATGCCTTTGTGTCGGACACCGCGCTTTTCCCGGCCCTGCTGCTGCTCATGGCGTTTGGCTCGGAGTTGTATATGGTATTCGTTTTGCTGCACGGGATGAAACCGCCTGTCCTCCTTTACATCCTGGCCTTTGTGACCGGCGCCGCCGCCGTGAGGCTGCCATTCATCAGGCTCACAGCGGAATACTATCTGATTTCAGCCTTGCTGCTGCTGTTGCTTTTGATGTACATCGGGGGCCAGTACCGTTACCATAACAAGTACGTGACCCGGCCTGTCCCCGTACTGAAGAAGGAGGCGAGCGGAAAATGAAAAAGGCGTGGATCGCGCTCTTCATGTTGATGGCTGCGCTGTCCGTTCCGCCGGCGCTCGGTGAAGCTGCCCCTCAGGATCAAACAAAACCGCTGTATCGCATTCTGGTCATGGACGACGCGAACCTGCTGAGCGATGGGGAGGAACAGCGGCTGTATGAATTGATGCGGCCAATCAGCCAATACTGCGCGGTGGCGTTCTGGACAACGAACGAATACGCGGAAAAAGATGACGTGGGCGCTCAGTCCCTGGCGTTCTGCAACCGGCATATCCGGGATGACCAGGAATATCCCTGCCTGCTGTTTATGATCAATATGAACAACCGCATGATATGGCTGACCAGCAGGGGGTCCGTGCGCAGCTATGTCACCGATGCCGCTGTGAATACGATCCCGGACAAGGTGATCCATTATGTCGCGGACAAGGATTACTTCGCATGTGCGTCTGAAGTGTTCGGCGACTGCCTGAATCTGATCGAAGGCGGCAGGATCTATTCCCCCCACAAGCTTGTATGCCGGCTGCTGCTCGCGCTGGCGGTGGCCATCGCGTTTGCGTATATCGCGGCGCACCGTCTCAGCGTATTGCCCGTCAGCGACGAAAGCAAAATGACGAATGTCCGGAATATGGATTTTGCCCTCAAGGCGAAAACTGAAGAAACCAAAGCGGTCTATCAGGACAAAAGGGTCAGGGTCACCAAATCCATTCTTCTGGCCATTCCCGCATTTTTCGGTGCCTTCCTGATCTCTATGTTTGAAGGCTCGTCCAATTCCTCCTGCAGCAGCTGCTCATCATGCAGCAGCCGCAGCTCTTCCGGCAGCCACAACTCCTCCGGCAGCCACAGTTCCTCCGGCAGCCACAGTTCCTCCGGAAGCCGCAGCTCCTCCGGAAGCTACAGTTCCGGCGGCCACAGTTCCTCCGGAAGCAGTTCCTCCGGCGGCGGTTCCCGAAGCAGTTCTTCCTGCGGATCGGGCGGAGGCAGACGGTTCTGATCAGCGGGAACGGGGATCACACCTCCGCCAGGAAGCGCATCTTCAGCATTCCCTCCTGGCAGGCCGCCAGCCCGAAGAAGGCGCCGTCGGCCCATGCGCGGACAATCTGGCCCTCCGCGAGGCCGAACGCCGCAGCGGGGACCGGTACCCCGTTGCGCGCCTGCGCACGCTCGCGCGGCTGCAGTGTGATCCGGGCATACTCCCGGAGCGGGGCTTCCATGGGGACGAGCGCGCGGAGCCATCCGTCATCGCGTGCCAGCTGTTCCGGCGGCACGCTGTCCTCCAGCGCAAAGAACCCCGACCGGATGCGGACCAGCGTCCGCATGTGGGCCGGCATCCCCAAGGCCTGGCCGATATCATGGCACAGCGTCCGGATATAGGTACCGGCACTGCAGACCACGCGCAGCCGGTAGGTAAACGCGTCGGTCCGGCCGAGCACCTCGCACGCATCCACACGGATGGGACGGGAGGATACCTCCGCGGTCTTCCCCTCGCGCGCCAGCGCATACAGGGGCCGGCCCTGCAGCTTGACCGCCGAATACATCGGCGGCACCTGACGGATATCGCCCGTGAAGGTCGAGCGGATGACCGCTTCCAGCGTGTCCCGGTCCGGCGCGCCGCGCCCGGCTTCCATCAGGCTGCCCTGGGCATCCTGCGTGTCCGTCGCGCCGGTAAAGCAGATTTCCCCGATATAAGCCTTGGTTTTGTCCGTAAAATAATCCTGCAGCCGCGTCGCCCTGCCGATCATGACGGGCAGGACGCCCGCCACCTCCGGGTCCAGCGTGCCCGCGTGGCCGCATTTTTCGCCAGTCAGCCGCTTTATAAACGCAACGGCCGCCGCGGACGACATGCCGGGCGGCTTGAGCAGGTTGATATAACCGTTATGCGTGGCGCTTCATCTCCTCGTCGATGGCGGCCAGGGCCTTTTCAGTGGCTTCCCGGGCCGGCAGGTACACGGTCGCGCCCGCGGCGGCTTCATGTCCGCCGCCCCCCAGGGCGACGGCGATCCGCTGCGCCGAATAAGGCGCCAGGGCCCGGAAGCTGAACCGGGTCAGGTCCGCCTGCTGGCTGTTCACGAAGCAGGTCAGCCGCACACCCGGAATATAGAGGCCGTAATTCACGATCCCGTCCGAGTGTTCCGGCAGCGCGTGAACCGCAGCAAAGTCGTCCGGGTAGACGCCCATCATGGTCACCTTGCCGTCGTACAGGAACTGCAGGCGTCCCAGGGCGCGGGACAGCATGCCCAGATACTCCGTCTGCCGCATCATATGCAGCTGGCGGGCATAGCCGCTCATGTCAAAGCCGGTCTTCATCAGTTCGGCCATGATTTCAAACGTCTCTGCATCCACGCTGGGGAAATTGAAATTGCCGGTGTCCATGCTGATCGCCGTATACAGGCAGGCGGCGATGGACTCCGTCAGCGGCTGGCCGAGCGCCTTCAGCATCCGGAATACGATACATCCGGCCGCCGGCGCGTCCGCGTCGACCTCGTTGTGCATCGCATAGCCGGGATTGGTGCCGTGGTGGTCCACCTGCAGGCGGACCGGCGCTTTCGCGAAGATCGGACCGCTCGCGCCGATGCGCTCAAAATCCGCCGCGTCCAGGCTCATGGCTGTATCAAATTCACCCGTGACCTGGTCCGGCCTGATGATTTCGCCCGCCCCGGGCAGGATCCTGAAATCCAGCGGCACCGGGTCCGCGTCGCAGACGACCACGGACTTGCCCATGCCCTCCAAGATGAACTTCGCCGCGAGCAGGCAGCCGATGGCGTCGCCATCCGGCGCGACATGCGTGCAGAGAAAGATCCTCTGCGCCGCCTTCAGCGCCTCAATCAGCTGTTGGTTCTGAAACGTCTTCATGCTTGGATTCCTCAGGAATATTCAGGCTGTTCAGCACCTGGGAAATATGGATGCCGTAGGCGATATTGCGGTCCCGTTCAAACAGCAACTCCGGCGTGTAGCGCAGGTCGATTTCCCGCCCCAGTTCACGGCGCAGGTAACCGGCCGCGTTTTTCAGCGCCTTCATGAAACCGTCCGCGCGGTCATCCTCCAGGATGCTGATATAGGTCTTGGCATAGCGAAGGTCACGGGTCACTTCCACCCGGGTGATGGACCATGTGCCGTCAATCCGGGGATCATTCAGCCCGCGGATCATACCGTCCAGGACGTGCCGGACCTCCTCCGAAATTCTGTCTATCCGATAGCTGGGCATGTATACTCCTTGGCTGCCTCACGCCTCGATCTTTTCCTGCGTGAAGCATTCGATCACGTCGTTTTCCTTGATATCCGCGTAGTTTTCCAGGCTCGCGCCGCACTCGTAGCCCGTGGCCACATCGTGCACGTCGTCCTTGAAACGCCGCAGGGAGGACAGCTTGCCCTCGAACACGACCACGTTGTCGCGCAGCAGGCGCACGCTCGCGTTGCGCGTCAGCTTGCCGTCCGTGACATAGCAGCCGGCGATCGTGCCCGCGCCGGTGATGTGGAAGACGTTGCGCACCTGCGCGTGGCCCAGGATCAGCTCGCGGAACTCCGGTGAGAGCATACCCTTCATGGCCTTTTCGATGTCTTCGATCGCCTGGTAGATGATGCGGTACAGACGGATATCGATGCCTTCCTTGTCCGCCACAGCGCGCGCGGCGGCATCCGGACGGATGTTGAAGCCGATGATGATCGCGTTGAAAGCGCTTGCCAGGTTGACGTCGTCCTGCGTGATCGCGCCGACGCCGCTGTGCAGCACATGCACCTTGACTTCGTCGTTCGAGAGCTTCTCCAGCGACTGCTTGACCGCTTCCACGGAGCCCTGCACGTCCGCCTTGATGATGACGTTGAGGTTCTGCACCTGGCCCTCGGTGATGCCCGCGAACAGGTTATCCAGGGACACCTTCTGGCTCTGGGAGCGCTGGGCCTTGAGCTTCTCGCGGCGCTCCTCCGCCACCTGGCGGGAGAGACGGTCGTCCGCGACGGCAATCATTTCCTCGCCCGCGACCGGCACGTCCTCAAAGCCCGCGATTTCCACAGGCATGGACGGTCCGGCAGACTTCACGCGCTCGCCGCGGTCGTTGGTCATGGCGCGCACGCGGCCGGAGGCCATGCCGGCCACCAGGTTGTCGCCGACATGCAGCGTACCGTTTTTCAGCAGCACGGTCGCCAGCGGTCCGCGCGCCTTGTCCAGCTTCGCTTCGATGATCACGCCGCTGGCCATCCGGTTCGGGTTGGCCCTGAGCTGCATCATGTCCGCCTGCAGCAGGACCATTTCCAGCAGCTCGTCCACGCCCTGGCCCGTCACCGCGCTGACCGGCGTCATGATGGTTTCGCCGCCCCAGGCTTCGGACAGCAGGCCGTACTTGGTCAGGTCCTGCATGACCCGGTCCGGGTTGGCATCAGGCTTGTCCATCTTGTTGATCGCCACGATCACCGGCACGTTGGCCGCCTTGGCATGGTTGATGGCCTCCACGGTCTGCGGCATGACGCCGTCGTCCGCGGCCACCACCAGGATGGCGATGTCGGTCGCCTGCGCGCCGCGCAGACGCATGGCCGTAAAGGCTTCGTGACCGGGGGTATCCAGGAAGGTGATCGGCCGGCCGTCCAGCTCGACCGTGTAAGCGCCGATGTGCTGGGTGATGCCGCCGGCCTCTCCGGCCGCGACCCTGGATTTGCGGATATAGTCGAGCAGGGTCGTCTTGCCGTGGTCGACGTGGCCCATGATGGTCACGACGGGCGGACGCGGCACGAGGTCCTCTTCCTTGTCGTCGACCTTCGTATCGCTCAGCGCGTCCTCGG
>CACXEB010000319.1 GCA_902766515.1 uncultured Eubacteriales bacterium | reverse complement strand
GTGGGTTCGGCAGTCGCCCGGAAGACGGGGGTGGCCGTCGGCGCCTGTGTCGGTATCATGGTGCTGCACGCAGGCGTGGGCGTTGCGGTGACGAATACGAAAGATTTCTGCGTGGCCGCCGGTGTGGGCGTCAGTGACGGCGCTTCGGTCGCGGTCACCGCCGGTTCAGCGGTGGGCGTCGGTTCTGCGGTCACGGTGACATTCGGGACTTCTGTGGGCGCCGGCGTCGGGGCCTCGGTCTCAGTGGCGGCCGGTTCAGCGGTGGGTGCCGGGGCAGCGGTCACGATGACGATCGGCTCAAGGGTGGGGGAAGGCGTGGGCGTCGGCGCTTCCGTCACAATGACCACGGGTTCATCCGCAGGTGCCGGTGTTTCGGTCACGGCGGCTGTCGGTTCGGCGGTGATGATGACGATCGGTTCCGCCGTGGGGGTGGGTGTCGGCGCTTCGGTCACGATCACGATCGGTTCTGCGGTGGGCGCTTCAGTCGGCGCTGCGGTCGCTTCGGGCTGGTCCGGCGCGCCGTACAGCGCGTCAAGGCTCACCCGGATGACGGGACGGACGCCCACGCCGGTATAGGTGGGCAGGCTGTTGCTGGCGGTTCCCTTGTGGTTGACCAGCAGGACGTAGGTCTGGTCCTTTCCGGGAGAGCGCAGCCACCAGGACCCGGCGGCCCGGCCTTTGACCGGGTACTGGCTGTCGATATACGCGCCCTTCGCCAGGGCGTATGCCGTCGGCGCGGCCTGCGCGTCAAACAGCAGGTAGAAGCTGGCTTCCTGGAAGCTCAGCAGGCAGACCCGGTCCTGCGTGTCATTGCCGGCGTCCGTGTCGTTGGCCGGCTTCATGATGATGCTCACGCCGTCTTCGCTGTTCGGACGGTTATGGACGGTGCGGACCAGCAGCGCGTCCTGCTCTGCGGGAGAGAACGCCTGGTTCACGAAATCGCTGTTCAGCCAGGCGCGGAGGGCGCTGGTTTCCCAGGTGACGGGCGCCGAAGATGTATGGTAGGGACGCACGTCCAGCAGGTCGCAGGCGATCATCGTCACCCACCGCTCCTGCGCGTTCACGCCCAGGACGCGCCATTCGATCGGCTCGGGGCCGTTGGCGGCGTCGTTGTCCTGCTCATAGTGTCCGAAACGGAGGATGTCGCCCGCGAGCGGCAGGTCCGTGTCCGCGGGCGTATCCGCGTCCTCCGGGATATCCGCCGGCGCGTCTTCGTCTGCCGGCGCGGCTGTCTCTTCCGGCGCGGCGCCGGCGGAGACCGGTCGGAGGCTGTCGAGGAAGCGCAGCGCGACGGGCTCGAGCTCCGTCTGGAATTTTGACTCGTACTGCACGCGGATGGAGATCGCCCGGCCATCGTCTGCCGTCAGGTAGAGGACGACGACGGTGTCCTGCGCCGGACCGGTCGTCCAGCGGGCCGCACGCCCGGGCAGGCCGGCAGCGGACCGGTCGAACAGCTCCGGCGACAGGGCGGCGTTCTGCAGGGTGGCGTTCAGGTAGCTGTCGAAGTCCGTGTAGAACGGCGCTTCGTCGATCACGATCATCCCGGTGCCCGTCTCGTCCAGGGTCGGCGGCGGCAGCATCGCGAGGACGGCGTCACCCTTCCGCCCCTGGACCTCCCAGTCGGAGGGGATTTCAAAGGCCAGCGAGGCGCTCTCGAACGGGACCCATGTCGGCGCGTCGCGGCGGCAGGTCTGTCCCTCGTCCAGGACCAGGGTATAATCCTTCGTCCAGAAGCTGCCCGTCACGTTGGTCACGCGGATGCGGGCGTCGACGTTGACCAGCTCTTCCACGGCGCTGTAGCCGTGGCCGCCGCCGGCTGGATACAGCAGAAACTCCCTGTAGGACCGCGCGGGGATCGTGTTGTTCAGCGTGATGTCGCTGTATTCGTCCTCCGCGCACCCGTCCTCGCCCTCGTAGAATTCCATCGCCCAGAAGGCGATGCCGTCCACGGTCCCGTACGAGATGCCGTCGACGAAATGGCCCGCCTTGATGCTGATGTCCTCATTGCGCCGGTTGTACACGCCCAGGCGGTAGGCCGGCACCCGATGGTGCCCCGTGGTGTTGTAGCGGTTGGAGATCATCGTTTTGCCGAGTGCCGTGACGGTCAGGGTTTCGTCGTCCAGGACCACCGTACCGGCCGGCGGAACGTCGGGGAGGTCCGCCGGCTCCGCGGTCTCCGCGGGCGCCATGTCCTCCGCCTCCGGATACCGGATGCTGGTGAAGAAGCCCCAGCCGTCCGCGGCCCGGGAGAGGGTGGTGCAGTCGGAGTAATCGTCCCAGTCGCCGTAGGTGCCGCCGATCAGCGCCCGCATCATCTCCGGGATGGCGTCGTCCGGCGTGCCCGGCAGGGTCAGCAGCAGGACGGCGTCCGCGGCGATGGGCGCTTCCGTATACAGGATCCGCTCGCCGTAGAGGCCTTCCGCCTCCGTACCCGGGACCTGCGCCGTAGAGACGTCGGCCACGGTCACTTCGTAGACGGTCTCGCCGGTCCGCCGGACGGCGCCCAGCGCGCCGGTAAAGGAGACCTCTGAAAGCTCCTCGGCGTCCTCGTCATAATAGTATCCCCTGAAGCGGCCGTCGCCGTCGATCTTCAGCGTGCCGCCCCAGGCGCCGGCGCCCGAGGAGGACTGCAGAGTCCGCTCGCCGAGCCGCGCGAAGAGCTGCCGCCTTTCGTCGCCGGACAGCTCATAGTCCCAGTCCTTCTCCGGCTCGTCCGGCGTCCAGCCGTACCGGCGCAGGTCCGGGGGATTGTCCGTCGTATAGACGAAGGTGTTGTTCATGAAATAGTCGTAGGCGTCGCTGTCGTCCTCCAGGACCGCGCCGTCGGACACCGACAGGTACAGCGAGCCGCCGTCGTTGGGCTGGATCACCAGGAAGCCGGCGATCAGGCCGGAGGGCTCCTCGTATTCGATGATCTCATAATCGTCCGGCACGATCTCGCAGGCAAAGTCCATCACATCGCTGAAATGCGCCTGCAGATGCAGGGTACCGTTGCCGTTGGAGGTGATGTCCAGCGTGTTCTCCGGGCGCTTCACGTCCGTCCAGCGGTGCACCCAGCCGTACTCCTGCCACTGCAGGCGGAAGGCCCGCTGGTCGAAGAAGGAGGCGTCCCGGCCGTACGCGTTCACCGTCATGCTCAGCCGGCCGACCGACTGGCGCAGGCGGATGACGGCGTCGTTTTCCGCGTCCAGGAAGACGGCGCTGCCGCTGCCGTCCACGCCGGCCGGCACCGCGTCCAGGGACAGGGCGTCCGAGAAGCAGACTTTGAGGGCGTACTGCCCCGAGGCCTGGGATACTGTGATCTCGCTGTCGGGAAACTCCGCCGCGGTCAGCCGGCCCTCGTACTTGGACAGCCAGGCCGGCGCCTGCAGGTCAGCCAGGCCGAGCGCCGTATCCTGTTGACCGAAGTACCGGACAAGGTCGCCGACGACCGCTTTCTGCGCGTTGATCCAATCGGTCACGATCGGCTCGTTCACCTGCTGGCCGATGCCGTCGAGCACCGCGTAGGCGAGGCCGTTGAATCTGCTCACGACATAGGTGCCGGCATCACGGGCGCCGGCTGCTTTTCCGGCGATTTCATCCAGGGAGACCGTGGCGGAGCTGCCGCCGGGGCCCTCGTTCACCTGCTGCGTATAATAGCTTTTCGCCATCCTCAGCGTGGCGAAACAGAGCCGGTTGATCAGGGTCTGGCGCAGGAAGGCGCAGGCGTCCGCGTAGCTTGCAAACCGTCCGCCGTTGGCTTCCGCGCGCGCCATGGTATCCTCAACGGTGCCCAGTTCAATGGCGTTCAGCGCGCTGTTTCCCTGAGCATAGATGAAGTCCCTGAGGCTGACGCTGCCTTTCATGCCGGACAGCCGGTCCAGCGCTTCGTCGGCGGCCGTGCCGCCCGCGCCGCTCAGGTATCCCAGCCCGATGTTGATCAGGTCGGTGGATATATCGGCGAAGGTGTCGTAGGTGAAGGTGTTCATCTCCGCCTGCGCCAGGGAGGTCCGGTAGGACTCCTTCTCGTTCCATTCGTGGATCCGGTACTGCTGCGCGGTCGGATAGGCCGCGGCGATGCTGTCGTACAGCTGCCGCGCGTACTTGAGAAGCGTCAGCTCCGCGGGGGGCGTTGTGTCGGCGGCCGCGGGAAACACAGCCGCGGCGGGGAGCGCGAGCACGGCCGCGAGCGTGATGGCCAGGCAGCGGATCATCCAGCGTTTCACGGTTATCCCTCCATTTGTCACCATTGCGGGTAATCCTCGGGATACGGTTCGATCCCGAGGGCGTAGCGGACCTCTTTTTCAAGCTGCTCGTCCGTCAGCGTGATGGGGATGGCTTCCACGTCCTCCATCACCCCCGCGGCGGCATAGCGCGGGTCGTCGATCTGGTTGATGATCAGGTAGGGGATGCCGTCAAACGCCGCGTGGTCCACCCGGTAGTAGTTTCCCCGGTACAGGTATTCCTGCCGCAGGCCGAGGACCTCCCGGTTGTGCCGGTTGATGTCCTGCGGCTCCGCGCCGTACCGGACAAAGATCTGCTCCACCTTTTTCATCTGCTGCTGCAGCGCCTGTATATCAGCTTCCATATCGTCGTTTTACCTCCGGGAGCGTATCGGCTGCCGTGCCGGCCGGCACGGTCAGCGGCTTTCTTCCATCCTGCGGATCCTGTTGGCGGCGGCGAGGACCTTGTCCGCCCACTCGGGATCCGGCTCAAACACGCGCATGGCGCGGAAGCCGTAAGGCCCCGCGTTGCGGATCACGGCCAGCTCATCGTCGATGTGCAGGGCAATGTGGTACCTGCTTGGCAGCTTGGTGGGCAGGCGCGTCTGGTTTCGGCCCTGGACCTCCGCCTCATGCCGCGCGCCGTTGACGATGTCGTCGAAATATACCCCGTAGTGCCGGAAGAGCGCGCGGATATAGGTCACCGTCCGGAAGGAGGAGGTGTACACCCAGACTTCGAAGCCCTGGCGCTGCAGCTCATGGATCAGGCTGACCGTGCCCTTCCTGAGCCGTTCCTGGAACAGCCGGTTCAGCGGAAAGCGCAGCGGCGGCTCCGTCTCGTATTTTTTCGGATCGACGAACAAAACCTCGTCCAGGTCAAATGATATCCTGATCCCCACTGTATTCTGACCTCCCCGAAGCCCTGGGCCGGATCAGGCTTCCTGCGCCAGCGCCTGGGCGATGATGGCGTCCAGGTTGTTCCGCGTGGACAGCGTATAGGCGTCAAACCCCGTCAGGTCCATCAGCGCGATCAGGATGCACAGGCCGTGTGGCATGATGGAGGCCCGCTCGCGGTACAGCCCGGGGATCCGCGCGCGCTCCTCCAGGGTCATGGGCGCGATGGTGTCCAGCAGCCGCTCGACGTATGCCCGTTCCACGGTCTCGCCCTCCAGCTCGTCCCCGTGGGAGCGGGTGCCGCGGTGAATAGCGCCCGTGGTGGTGCAGGTGCCGCCGATGCCCTTCAGCAGCGGGGGCCGCGGCAGCTCAAGCAGCGGCCGGAGGACCGGCGCCATGCGCTCACGCACGCGTCCGGTCAGCTCCCGGGCGTCTGCGACGCAGCGGATCACGTGCTCGCGCAGCAGGCGGGACGCTCCCTCCTGCGCGCTGACCGCTTCCGCCGCCCGGCCCGCGTCGCCGTAGGTCAGCTCCGTCGAGCCGCCCCCGATATCCACGACCGCGCAGCATGCGCCGCCGGAAGCCGCCATGAAGGCCAGGCGCGCTTCCGTCTCGCCCGGGATGACCGTCAGCTCCAGGCCCGTACGGATAAAAAGAAGCCGGGCAAACGCATCCGCGTTCCCGGCATCGCGCACCGCGCTGGTGGCATACAGCATCACACGCTCAGCGCCCAGCTGCAGCGCATGGGCCTGGAGGCCCGCAATCGCTTCGGTCGTGTTCGCCATTGCCTGGTTGGTCAGCTGGCAGCGTCCGTCCAGCCCCATGAACAGCCGCGTATAGGCGCGCTCACGGAACTCCCGGCCGTCCGCCAGGTGCACCAGCATTCTTGTGGAATTGGAACCGATGGCGATTGCTGCGATATTCATTCCTGGTTTTCCTCCTCGGCGGGCATACCGGCGGCTTCGGACGCTTCAGACGGTCCGGCTGCTTCCGCTGCCGCGGGTTCCGCCGTCTCCGCCGCGGCCTCCGCCGTCGGGTCGCCGTCCACCACGATGCCGACCTGGACCTCGTCCAGCGTTTCGCGCTGCGTCAGCGACTCCGGATTGCGGACGACAAAGCGGATCTCGCCCTCCCGCATGTAGCCGTTTTCGCGCGCGTGGGCGATGATGTAGTCGGCCGTGTTGGCAATGTTCTTTTCATGCTGCCGGTCGCTGACCTCTTTCTGCCAGCTCATCCGCTGCATGTTGACGGCCCGCAGGGTGTCGTTCAGCTGGCTGATGTCCGCGCGCTGGCGGCCGATGACAAGAAAGCAGATCGTGAGGAGACCCAGGCAGAGAAAGCCGAGGCTCCACCAGGGAAAACGCTTGTCCAGCAGCTTTTTCATTCGATGACCTCCCCTGTCAGGGCCCGCCAGGCGGAGCGCAGGATCGTCTGGTTCTGCACGCCGTAGTCCGGGTCGTTCTTCTGCGCCTCGCTCATGTCGCGCAGGAAGTGCACGCACAGGTGGCCGTCAAACCCGTTGTCGGCGACGGACCCGTTCAGGTGCGGCCGGTTGTGCATGGTCGCCATGGACCAGCGCCCGTCCGGCAGCTGGACGTACACGGTGTGCACGACCCAGCTGGTGATGTTGCTGAACGCGCGGTTCATCAGCAGCGTGTCGCGGAGCGTCTGGGGTTCCGCGTCGCAGTGGTGGCTGCAGGACATGACCCGCAGGTTCCAGGTCGTTCCGTCGGAGGGATTGACGATCTTCAGGATGTTGCCGCCGCGCAGCAGCGGCTTGACGACGTTGTACCAGTGCAGCAGCTGGATCTCGCTCTTCGCCGGCACCGCGGTGATGCCGTCCTTCGCGCCGATCGTGAGGGCCGGGGTCGCCGAGGCGCCGAGGCCCTTGCCGGAAAAGATGCGCGCCTGCGTCGCCGCGTCCGCCGCGCCGCTGACCGTCAGGCCGTTGCGGAGCTGGAACTGCTGCACCGCGTTGTGCGTCAGCTCGTCATAGCGGCCGGTCACGTTCACGCGGTATCCGAGGGAGGACAGCGCCTGCTGCATCCGGGTCACGGTGGCCGCGTCGGCGGTGTCGCCGTTGTAATAGATGCGCATCGTGGTGTATCCGGCCAGCTCGGTGGTATAGGTGACCGCCGTGGGAGCGTACATCGCCGCGAAGGTCTTCGGGCCGGCGATGCCGTCCTGCGACAGGCCGTGCATCTTCTGGAACAGCCTGACGCCGCTCATGGTCTGGTCGTCGTAGGTGCCGGTGGGAGTGACCGGGTAGTTGAGCTCCTTCAGCCGGTACTGCAACGCGAGCACGTCGTTGCCGGTGTAGCCGGCGCGCAGCGTGCGCGAATAAAGGGTCGTATCATAGCCCGCACTGCTCACAGGTGTCGGGACAGCCGTCGGAGCCGGGGTCTGGGTCGGGACGGTGCCGCTGTAGGGCACCACCGCGTCCGAGAACATGGCCGCCAGCGTCCGGGGGCCCGCGACGCCGTCCGCCGTCAGGCCGTTCCGCGCCTGGAACAGCCGGACCGCTGAGACGGTCATCTCGTCATACGACGCTGTCACGTTGACCGGATAGCCGAGGGCGGAGAGCCGGTACTGCAGGGCCGCGACGTCCGCGCCGATGGTGCCGGACCGCATGGTCCGGGTGAACAGCGTCGTGTCATACCCGGTGGATGGCGCCGGGGTTGCGGCCGGGGCGGAAGTCACCGTGGTCGCGCCGAAATCCAGGTACTGGCTCTGCACCCAGCCCGTATAGCTGCCGGCGATGATCAGGGACCACACGCTGCCGCGCTCGGTGACGGTCACATAGGTGCCGTTGGCCAGGGAGGTGATGATGTTGTCGCCCATGGACGGGGCGGAGCGGAGGTTCAGCGCGCTGCCGCCCGTGGCGATGCGCGCCGTCAGATACGCCACCGCGGTCGGAACGGGCGTCGCCGTGGGCCGGGGCGTGCTGGTCGCCTGGCTCGCCTCAAAGTCGAGGTAGCCCGTCATCACGTAGCCGTTCTGGCCGTTGTAGGTCACCGCGCTCCAGACGGAGCCGCGTCCGGTGACCGTCACATACGTGCCGTTGGGGATGACCGCGAGCACCTTGGCGTTGGATTCGGCGTAGGCGCGGAGGTTCAGGCCGCCGCCGTTGCCCGTCGAGACCCTCGCCGTGACGGCGGACGTGACCGGTACGGTGGGCACGGGCGCCGCGGTCGGGATCAGCGGCTCGTTGTAGTAGTTGAAGTTCAGGTATTTGGTCAGCACATATCCCGACTGGCCGGAGAAGGTCACCTGGCACCAGGTGCTGCCGCGCTCCAGGACGTTCAGGATCGTCAGGTTCGGGATCAGCGCCAGCGCGTTGGACGTCGTCTTCCGGATCTCGCGGAGGGTCAGCGTCCCGCCCAGGGGCGTTTCGACCCGCGCCATCACGGGGCTGGGCGTCACCCGCGGGGCAGCCGTCGCCTGCGGCGCAGCGGTCACCTGCGGGGGAACGGTCGAAGCGGTGTAGGTGAAATTCAGGTATTTGGTCAGCACATAGCCGGACTGCCCGTTGAAATAGACCTTGCACCAGGTGCTGGACCGCTGCCGGACGCTGAGCACCGTGTAGTTGGGGATCAGGGCCAGCGCCCGGGAGGTGGTTTTCCGCTCTTCGCGCAGGGTCAGCGTGCCGCCCTGGGGCGTTTCGACCCGGGCGGCCGCGTCCAGGTTCAGCACCATCTGGGACAGGAGCAGCTGGGTATCCGCGCCCGCGATGCCGTCGACCCTGAGGCCGTAGTCAGCCTGGAACTGCCGGACGGCGCTGGATGTCGACTGCCCGTACTGCCCGTCCGTGGCCAGGTCATAGCCCAGCAGCTGCAGCATCTGCTGCAGGCGGATGACCGCTTCGCCCGTGCTGCCGGGCCCCAGGGTGTCCGAGCCGACGGAACTGCCGCCGCCCCCGCCGCTGCCGCCCGGCGGGGTGCCGGCCAGAGAGTACAGGAGCGTCAGCGTCTGGTTGCCCGCCAGGCCGTCGGCCTTCAGGCTGTGGTCCTTCTGGAACGCGATCACCGCCGCGCGGGTATTCTTGCCGAACGCGCCGTCCGCTGTGATCTGGTATCCCAGCTCGATCAGCGCATTCTGCATCGCCAGCACGTCCTGTCCCTTGTCGCCGACGCGCAG
>CACXEB010000318.1 GCA_902766515.1 uncultured Eubacteriales bacterium | reverse complement strand
CGGCCTCATCCGCCGGGTGAACCGGCGGACTCCGGGATTCCGTGCCGCAGAGGACAGGTGGGTACGCCGCTTGCTGTGAGGGGGGTCGGCTGAGGAAAAGACGACGGTTCGGCCTGCGGCCTCCCGCCATTCGATGGCGATATTGTGGCAATTGCTGCGGGGATGGATGGCTGGGAGTATTCTGGTTCTGCTTGGATAAACTCTCTTCGGCATGGTATCTGCTGTACTTCAATCACAGCTTCACAGTCGCCATTGTCGCCCGTCATGCTGCTGCATGGCGGGCTTTATGGGTCATCACAGATGGCTGAACGCTTCTGTTGTCAGCCTGCTGCTCAGATTTTGGCCAGTTCGTAGTTGGAGAAGGCGGGGTCTGAGGTGACCTCGCGGATGACTTCGATGCCTTCGGGCAGGACGACGGGCTGGTCTTCGCTGTGGAGCTCGACCTCCATGACGGCTTTGTCGGGCCATTCGGGGTAGAGGTCGATCTCGTAGTAGAGGCCGTTTTCGGTCAGGCAGTAGCGCTGCTTGCGGATCGGCCGGCGGGCGGGATCGGCCTGGACCATCAGTGAAAGGTATTCCTCCTGGCTCAGGCGCTGCTCGATCTCGACGCGCTTCATGCCGCTGACCTGCCGCTTGCTGGTCATGAAGTAGATGTAGTGGCCGTTGCTGCCCCGCTGGCGGATGCGGAGCTCCTCCGAGGGATCGCTGGTCTTCAGGTAGGTCTGAACGATGTCCACCCGGGCGCAGTTCGGCTTGCGCTCCAGCTTGTCCAGGTCCGGCCGTGCGATGAGGTATTTCCGCTCGATCTCCAGCGGGGAGGGCTCGCCGAGGAACGCGGTGATTTCGCGGATCAGGCGCAGCATTTTTTCTTCAAAGCCGGTGGAATTGTCAATGACCCGGAAATGGGGATGGCCGGTCCAGGCGGCAATCAGGCGGTCGTCGAGGGCGGCGGCCTCCTCCAGGGTTTCGGTCCGGGCCTGGTTGTTGGCCAGCGTGTAGTACTTTTCCGCGCCTTTCGCGGCGGTGACCAGGTGGAAGACCGCGTCGTACTGGTCGCGCAGCAGGACCCTGTTGGTCCGCAGCTGCCGGGTGACCCAGCTGAATTCCCGCTCGTTCATGTAGGCGCAGTTGTCCATCGCGGCCCGGTCGCAGACGACCAGGATCTTGCTGCCCTTCATCGTCCGGGCGATGTCCACGAAGGCCTGCTCCTTGGCCTGCTGCAGCTGGATGAGGTGCCACTGGAAATCGCGGTTGGAGGCGTTCAGCCAGGGGGCAGCGCCGCCCGAGATCAGCTGGGTCGCGGTTTCGTCCACAAACAGCACGTCGTACCCCATCCGCGTGAAGGCGTTCTGGATCCAGCTCATCGCGGTCGTTTTGCCCGCGCAGGGACCGCCCGTGATGACGATTTTGGTGATTTGCTTTTCATTCGACGCTTCATGGAACAGTTCGTCCATCGTGACGCCGAGCACGTCCGCCAGCCGGCGGGCCATGTCCAGGCTGGGCTGTGCCTTCCCGCCTTCCCATTTTGAGACCGCTTTGTTGGACACGCCGACCAGTTCCCCCAGCTGCGACTGCGACAGGTCAGCTGCTTTCCGAAGCTGGCACAAACGGCTGCTGAACGTATTTTCCTGCATGACAATCACCTCCGATCCCATTATAGTCGATTTTAAGGCGAATGTAAAGGACTAATTGTCGCTTTATGGTAGATTTATATGCTGTCCAGGGCGACATACCCTCACAGTTCATGGGTGTGGAAAAGAAACAAACAGCTTCATAGCCAGCGGCTAAACAACGCCATCGACCGGCAGGAGGCCGCAGGTCGAATCGTCGTCCCCATCCCATAGCCGTCCAACCTCACAGCCCAGCGGCGTACTACCCTGTCCTCTGCGGCACGGAATCCCGGAGTCCGCCGGTTCACCCGGCGGATGAGGCCGTAGGCCGAAACCCGAAGGGCGATGGGATGGGAGTGCCGCAGGGGACGTGACGAGGGGAGCGCGAGGGGGCACCCCCTCGCATCAAATCCGCAGCAGCGGCATGTACGGTGCGAGGACGAAATCGCGTCAGCGATTCCTACCTTGCGGCGTTTCCGCCCGGGAGGGCCATAGGCCCGACAGGAAACGCCGAGCGGGGGGTCCCGAAGGGGGGACGCGAGTCCCCCTTTCGGTCACCGTTCACGGTGTGAACGGTGATATACGGTTGTAAACAATTCTTCT
>CACXEB010000317.1 GCA_902766515.1 uncultured Eubacteriales bacterium | reverse complement strand
CCTGCGCAGCGGACAGGTGGACGCGGTGGTCTCCACCAACGCGCTGGAGCTGGGCATTGATATCGGCTCACTGGAGGCCTGCGTCATGTGCGGCTATCCGGGCACCATCGCGTCCTCCTGGCAGGAGGCGGGCCGGGCGGGCCGCCGGCGCGGCGCGAGCCTGGTCATCATGGTAGCGTCCTCGTCGGCGCTGGACCAGTTCATCATCACGCATCCGGAGTACTTTTTCGGCGCGAGCCCGGAAAACGCGCTGATGAACCCGGACAACCTGTACATCCTGATGAACCACCTGAAATGCTCCGCCTATGAGCTGCCCTTCCACGACGGGGAATCCTTCGGCAACGCCACGGGGACGGGGGAGATGCTCTCCTACCTCTCGGATGCCAGCATCCTGCGGCATGTGGGGGATACCTACCACTGGTCGGAGGAGGACTTCCCCGCCAGCGAGATCTCCCTGCGCACCGCCATGACGGAGAACTTCCTGATCATGGACGTGACCGATCCGGCCCATGTCCGCATGGTGGGCGAGATGGACCGGTTTACCGCCCCGATGCTGCTGCATGAAAACGCCATCTACATGCACGAGGGCACGACCTACCAGGTGGACAAGCTGGACTTTGACGCCTGCAAGGCCTTCATCCGCAAGGTGGACGTGGATTACTACACCGATGCGGACCTGAACGTGGCCCTGAGCCTCCTGGACGTGATGGAGGAGCGGCCGGACGTGCAGCTGGGGGAGATCAGCGTGACAGCCCGGGTGCGCATCTTCAAGAAGATCCGCTTTGACACCGGCGAGAACGTGGGCTATGGCCCGGTCATGCTGCCGGAAACGGAGATGCATACCACGGCGGTCTGGTGGACCCTGCCGGACGAGCTGGCGGCCCGGTACGGCAAGGACGACCTGCAGAACGGCATGCTGGGCGTGGCCAACCTGCTGCGCATCGCCGCGCCGCTCAACCTGATGTGTGCGCCCCAGGACGTGGTGGTGACCTACCAGGTCAAGTGCACCTTCACCAACCGCCCCACCCTGATCCTGTATGACAACTGCCCTGGCGGGGTCGGCATCGCGGAGAAGGCGTTCCATATGCGCAGCGTGCTGTTTGACAGCGCCCTGGCCATCGTGCGGGACTGCGGCTGCGAGAGCGGCTGTCCCTCCTGCGCCGGACCTGTCTCGGAAATCGGCCCCCGCGGCAAGCGGCTGGCGGAGGACCTGCTGCGCGCGCTCATCGCCCTGGAACAAAGATAGGAGGCCTGTATGCCCGCACTTTCCGCGTACAAACGCGAACTGGATTATTCCTACGCGCCGGGCTTTTTCCCGACCATTGAGGCGCTGACCCGCGCCTCGGAGCGGGTGCGCCGGGTGCTGCTGTCCTCCCAGGCGGCGGACTCGGATGGCCTGCGCCGTGTGGAAGCCCTGTGCCGGGAGCGCGGCATCCGCACGGAGACGGCGGACCGGGCCCTGAGCCGGTTGTCCGGCAAGGACAACTGCTACGCGGCGGCCGTGTTTGAGAAGCGGCAGGACGCGCTGGACGCGGGGCGCGACCACCTGGTGCTGCACCGGCCGGCCGACGCGGGCAACCTGGGCACCATGCTGCGGACAGCGCTGGGTTTCGGCTACCTGGACATCGCGCTGATCGGCCCCTGCACGGACGTGTTCCATCCCCATGTGACGCGGGCATCCATGGGCGCGGTCTTCTCCCTGCGGGTCCACGAGTACCCGGATTTCGGATCGTACCGCGCGCTGTACCCGGGCCACTGCCTGTACCCGTTCATGCTGAAGGGCTCGGTCCCGCTGGGCGAGGCGGCGGCGCGTCCCGTCCGTCCCTTCGCCCTGGTGTTCGGCAACGAGGGCAGCGGCCTGCCGGACGAATTCCTGGACTACGGCACCCCGGTGCGCATCCCCCACAGCGACCGGATCGACTCGCTGAACCTGTCCGTGGCCGCGGCGATCGGGATGTACGAGATGGGGAAGCCTGCCCCGGGCGCGGCGGACTGACGGCCCCAATGGCAGCCCATTCATTCAAAGGAGGCGGCGACCGTGATTCTGACTTTAAAGCTGTTCGACCAGGCGCTGCTTCGTTTTGAAGTGATTGAGAACCTGGCCGATCCCGTGGTCCGGATCCGCTGGATGGATCAGGGGCGCCGGCACCTGCTGCCGCTGGACATGACGCCGGACGAAGACGGGCTGGTCCGCTGGCTGAAGCACCGGGCCATCCCGAAAAACCGCGCGTTTGTGAACGCTTTCCTGGCCAAGTGCGGTCTCAGCGCCAACCGTCCCATGGATGTGATTACTGTATGCAAAGGCCTGTCGCTGAACGATTCCTACTGGATCGCGGCAGAGGATGAGACGAAAACCTTCGACCAGGTCAACTTGTACGAAAACCGTTTCAGCAACGTGCTGGCCAGCATCGCTTTCACCGGATACGGTTCCTCCGTGCGCTCCTCGTTTGCGTCGTCCCCTGAATTTACGACCAACGGCATGCTGCCGAAGTGCTGGCGCAGGATCGACGGGAAGGTCTGGCTCTACAAGGGGGCGACTTCCGGCGCGTCCAACACCGGGTATGAACCCTATTCGGAAAAGTACGCGTATCTGGCCGGAAAGCAGCTGGGCTTTGATGTGATCCCCTACAGGCTGACCCGGTGGAAGGGCCAGCTGTGCTCCGCATGTGAGATCTTCACCGGCAGGGACATATCCTATATTCCCGTGGGGCGGATCATCCGGACGGGCGGCATGCGGGCGGTCAGGCAGTATTATGAAACCCTCGGCGATGCGTTTGTCCGGTCGCTGAACGAAATGATTGTCTTCGACGCGCTGGTCTGCAACACGGACAGGCATTTCGGCAATTTCGGCGTGCTGGTGGACAGCCATACGAACCGGATCGTCCGGCCGGCGCCGCTCTTTGACCATGGCAATGCACTGTACAACTTCGCCGGGGATGAAAACTGGCGGTCGGAGGCAGCGCTGGACGAATACGCCGCGACGCTGCTGCCCTGCGTCTACGAGGATTTTTTCCGGACGGCGGGGGAAGCGCTGGACGCCGGGATCACCGAAAAACTGCGGAAAGCGCTCAATTTCCGGTTCCGGGACGAAGGAAAGCTGCGCTATCCGAAGAATCGGGTGGCGCTGCTGGAAAAGCAGATCCGGAAGCGGGCGTCACGGATCCTGAAGGAAACCTGAAGAAGGGCAGCCGCCGGGAAGGCGCTGCGGATCAAGCTTGTAATGGGAGGTCATTATGAAACTCTGGAGCGGACGATTCAGCAAGAACACGAGCCATCTGATGGACGATTTCCATTCGTCCATCGGGTTTGACCAGCGGCTGTACCGGGAGGACATCGAGGGCAGCCTGGCCCACGCGGCGATGCTCAGCCGGCAGGGGATCATCTCAGAGGCGGACGGCGCGGCCATCCGGGAGGGCCTGGAGGGCATCCTGCGGGACATGGACGCCGGGAAGATTGCGTTCCCGCCGGAGAGCGAAGACATCCACATGCGGGTGGAGGAGCTGCTGACGGAGCGCATCGGCGAGCCCGGCAAGCGCCTGCACACCGGCCGCAGCCGCAACGACCAGGTGGCGCTGGACATGCACCTGTACGCCAAACGGACCGCGGAGGAAGCCGCGGCTCGGCTCGGCATCCTGTGCCACAGCCTCCTGAACCTGGCGGAGGGGCACGCGGAGGACATCATGCCCGGTTATGCCCATATGCAGCAGGCGCAGCCGATCACCCTCGGCCACTGGCTGATGGCGTACTTCCAGATGTTCCTGCGCGACATCGGCCGCTTCCGGGCGGCGGAGGACGCGGCGGACGAGATGGTGCTGGGCAGCGGCGCGCTGGCAGCCACCACCTACCCGCTGGACCGGCCCTTTGTGGCGGAGCAGCTGGGCTTCAGCCGGATCTCCATGAATTCGCTGGACGGGGTCAGCAACCGTGATTTCCTCCTGGACGCCATGGGCGCGTCGGCGATCTGCATGATGCACCTGAGCCGCTTCTGCGAGGAGCTGATCGTCTATTCGAGCCAGGAGTTCGCGTTTGTCAGCATGGACGACGCCTATTCCACCGGCTCCAGCATGATGCCCCAGAAGAAGAACCCCGACGTGGCGGAGCTGATCCGCGGGAAGACGGGGCGCGTGTACGGCGACCTGACCGCCCTGCTGACGGTCATGAAGGGCATCCCGCTGGCCTACAACAAGGACATGCAGGAGGACAAGGAAGCCTATTTCGACAGCACGGACACCCTGCTGCACTGTCTGGAGATCTTCACCGCCATGCTGAACAGCCTGACCTTCCGGACGGATGTCATGCGCCGCAAGGCCAACCTGGGCTTTTCCAACGCCACGGACTGCGCGGATTACCTCGTGCGCAAAGGCGTGCCTTTCCGCGACGCGCACCGGATCGTGGGCGAGCTGGTCAGCCGCTGCCTCGCCGAGGGGCTGGCGCTCAACGACCTGCCGCTGGCGGTCTACCAGGAGTACGCGCCGGTGTTCGCGGAGGATGTATACCCGGCCCTCGCACCGGAGACCTGCGTCGCTCTCCGCGATATCCCGGGCGGGCCGGCGCCGCGCCAGGTGCGGCAGGCGATCGCGCAGGGACGGAAGGCGCTGGTGGATCTCGGCCTGCAGGCGCCCTGATGGACGCGCTCCGGTTTCCGTACAGCACGGACTGCCCCGAAGCGCTCCTGCGCTGTGCGGCGGCGCCGTCGGTGCAGCGCCTCCGGCAGGTAGGCATGAACTGCGGCTGCGAATATACTGATTTTCCTGTTTTCAGGCGTTCGGGCGCCTATCACCGGTATGAGCACAGCCTGGGTGTGGGGCTGATCGTATGGCATATGACCGGCGACCTCCGCCAGGCGGCGGCCGGGCTGCTGCATGACATCGCCACGCCGGTCTTTGCGCATGTGATCGACTTTGTGCGGGGCGATTACCTGGCGCAGGAGGCGACGGAGGCCGGAACGGCGGCGCGGATCGCCGGGGATGACCGGCTGATGGCGGCCCTTGCGGACGCGGGCCTGACGCTGGACGACGTGGCGGACTATCACCGCTACCCGGTCGCCGACAACGACAGCCCGCGGCTCAGCGCCGATCGGCTGGAGTACACGCTGGGCAACATCCTGCATTACGGCTTTGATACAGAGGAGACTGTGGCAGCCCTCTACGCGGACCTGTGCGTGGCGGAGGCGGAGGACGGGCAGCCGGAAATCTGCTTTGCCCATCCGGAACCGGCGCTGCGCTTCGCGGAGCTGGCGCTCCGGTGCGCCCGGCTGTACGTGTCGCCGGAGGACCGCTACGCCATGCAGCGGCTGGCGGAGGTGGTGGCCGGCGCCCTGGAGGCGGGCGTGCTGACGGAGGACATGCTCGGGCGCACGGAGCCGGATGTGATCCGCCGGCTGGAGACCCACGCGGAAACGGCCGGCCCCTGGGCAGCGTACCGTCGGCTGCGCGCGGTGCGCCTGACCGACGCGCCGGACGGCTGCGTGATGCCCCGCCGGGTCCCGGCCAAAAAGCGGCGGATCGACCCGCTGATCCGCGGCATGGGCCGCGTAAGCGCCGTCTTTCCCCGCTTCCGGGAAGCGCTGGAAGCCTTCCTGGCGGAACCGCAGACGCAGTGGATCAGCGAGGCGTGATATTGTAAAAAGCATATGTCAAAGCGTACGGACCCCAGCCGGGCCGGTACGCTTTTTTTCTGTGCGTTTTGGCGGCACAGCCCGTCGGAAACGGGCTGCAAATACGCGCCTGGACAGGGGGTATACTGAGCGCGTCAAAGGGCAGGGAAACCGGCGCAGCCGGCCGGCCCGATGGAAGAAAGGGCCCGGAAGCGGGCCGCAAGAATCCCGGAAACGCAGTGGTACAATCAGACCGAACCAAGACAAAACACCGGCCACGCCGGACAAGGAGGACAAGATCATGGCAGTTGTAAGCTTTCTGTTTCCCATCGTGGGCTGGATCACCTGGGGCGTGAAGAGGAACAGCGACCCCGAGCTGGCCGGGAAGTGCTCCAAGTGGGCGTGGATCGGCTTCGCGGTCGGCATGGTGGCGACCCTGGCCGCCTGACCGGCAGCATCAACAAGGACGACGAACGAGAACGGCAGAGGAGGACAAAATCATGGCAGTCGTAAGCTTTCTGTTTCCCATCGTGGGCTGGATCACCTGGGGCGTGAAGAAAAACAGCGACCCCGAGCTGGCTG
>CACXEB010000316.1 GCA_902766515.1 uncultured Eubacteriales bacterium | reverse complement strand
TCCTGACCATCGAAAAGGACCTGATGAACGCGGAATCCGGCTTTGGCCGCAGGGTCCTGCAGGCGGTGGAAGAATGCGGCATCAGCTTTGAGCATCTGCCGACCGGCATCGACACCATGTGCGTCGTCATCAATGAAAAGGAACTGCGTCCGCACCGTGAGCAGCTGGTGCAGCGCATCGTCGAGCTGACCCACCCCGACAGCGTGACGATTCACGACAGACTTGCGCTGATCGCCACCGTGGGCCGCGGCATGGTCCGGAACTACGGCACCGCTGCCCGCCTGTTTTCAGCCATTTCGGCGCAGGGAATTTCCATCCGCATCATTGACCAGGGGTCCAGCGAGCTGAACATCATCGTGGGCGTCGACGAAGATGATTTTGACAACACGGTCAAGGCCATCTACGACGCGTTTGTGCGCAACTGATATCCGAAACCGCCCGGAGGACCGATATGAGAAAATGCGTCAGCTTCCTTCTCACGCTCTGCATGGTATTCATGATGACGGCCGCGCCTTCAGCCCGTGCTGATCAGGAGGTCGGCAGCGACGCCGCGCTCGCGGAACGCATCATCAGCCTGCTGAACAATCAGCCGGACAGTATCACCATCGCGCTGCAGGCAGGATACACGCCCGGGACCTATGCCCAGGCGCTCTGGCGTCATGGCGTGGACAGCTACCGGGCGGAGCTGGGATACAGGGAACTCAGGCTCCTGGATATCAGGTATTTCCCCGTTTTTTCCGTCTGCGAAGATTCGTTTGATGTGGATCTCGCCCTGATGCGGTACGCGCGGCGGGAAGCGCGGGAGTACCGGCTTTTCCTGAGCGACAGCCTCACCGCCGCGCTGGCGGCGGACCAGAACGCCATGCTGGAAAGCTGGCGGGCCAAGGCGCAGGCAGTCTCGTGGCAGCTGTCCTGGAACGCCTACAGCCAGTGCCTGCATGTATCGGAGGTCACCTATCAGGATTGGACGCAGACGCATCCGCCCGTGACGGCGCCGCCGGCTTCCCCCATGCCGGTTCCCGTGATTGTCCAAACCACGCCCCCGGCAACACCGGTTCCGGCTACACCGGTCCCGGCGACACCGGTTCCCGCGACACCCGCAGCGTCAGACCCGGCGGACCTGTATCTGGATCCGAACGGTCCGAAGGCGAAAACGCTGGACGACTTCAAACAGGCGCTGGAAGCGCACATCGCCCGCGGGGATACAACGATTGACCTGTATCTCGAGCCGGCGCTTTTCAATCAGCTGATCGGTAACGACGACAGCATCTGGCAGGAGATCCGTTCGAGCAGCGGCATCCAGACATACCGTTACCTGCACGATGATCGCAAAGGCCTGTTCCATATCACGGAGATCGAATACAGGACGGCCCTGAATATCTTGAACCACTACCGCCAGGGCAAACAGGCGAGCCTGACCTCCCGCGAGCTGCAGACGCTGAACGCGGCGCTTTCCATTGTAAACGCCGCGCCCTCAAACCCGCTGGAACGGGAGCGCTATCTCCATGACCAGCTGTGCGCCCGCGTGACCTACATGACGGACGACGAAGCGTACAACGACAACGACCAGGCCATCGGCGCGCTGCTGAACGGCGAAGCAGACTGCGACGGCTATTCCGAGGCGTTTTATCTCCTGTGCAACCTGGCCGGGATTCCGGCGCGATTGCAGCATGGCGATACCTACGATAAATCCGACCGCTACGACGAGGACGCCACGCACATGTGGAACCTTGTGTGCGTCAGCGGCAACTGGCTGATGATCGACGTGACCTGGGACGACCGGGATGATGAAGGCGTTAACACCTATCAGTATTACAATATCGGACGCGGCCGTATGAGCGAGACCCATAAATGGAATGAAGAAGCGCTGATGGCAGATGTCCGGAATACGGGCGGCAACGCCTACCGTCCGGCGGAGCTGGCGGAAGGGTATGCGGCCACTATGCAGGAAGCGGAGGCGCTTGTCCGCAAAGCGCTGATCGACGAACACAAAAACCGCGTTGCGTTCACCTATGCGGAGCACATGGACATAAAGCGCGACAAGGAGATGCTGAACGCATGGATCTACTCGACGGGCGCAGAGGATTACACCTGGGGATTCGGCGGACACAGCGTCGAAGTCAGCGTGACGGAATGGAATCCGGAATTCAGGATCGTCCATAATGACGCGGAAGCGCTGGCGTACGTCAACCAGGTCCGCCAGGCCGGCAAGACCACCTTCAGCCTCTATTTTGCCGGCAGCTACGGCGAGCAGCTGTTTGCTGACGATCTGGCCGGTTTCCATCTCCTGAAAGGGCAGTTCGGCCTGCAGAACGATGATACCACGTATTCTTCTACGGCTCACAGCGTTACGATCGCCAATGCCGTGTTTGAGCGCTTCTTCAGCGTCTGCAGCAGCAAGGCTGAAATCCAGAACTTCGTCCAGCAGATGGCTGCCCAGAGGATACCGGCATTCTCCTTCTGCATACCCGGTTCGTTCGGCCAATCACAGCTGGCGAATGAGCTCAAAGGACTGAACAACACGCTGAGCGGCACCCTTCTCAAGACGGACCGTACGCTCACCTACGGCCTGAGCGACCAGGTGATCCATATCAGCAACGCACGTTACTGGCCGGCCAAGAATACCTATTCCCAGCGTAGTCTCGAAGCGGGCATCCGGCAGCTCCTCAGGGATCAGCCTGAACAGATCGCCGTATGGACTGACGGTACCTACCAATGGACCGATGCGCAGCTGGAAGAGCTGTACAAATATGTCTATCGCCAGGCTGCAGTCTCTTTCTATCCCCTGCCTTACGGCGATCGTGTCGAGTTGACAGGGCTGCAATACGCAAACAATTATTGTTTTGCCAGCAGCGAAGCGGACGTGACCGCTTTCCTGAAGGAATGCCGCCGGCAGAACCGGTCCGAATTCCATATCTACTGCACGGAGGAGCTTTACCGGTCCCTGTCCGCAAACCAGTTCAGCCGGTTCTTCAACCTGATCTCCGGCATCCTGCAGCGAGGTCAGGAAATCAGTTACAGCGACACCTCTTATTCGATCGGCATGAACAACGTCAGGTACGCAAATTGATCCTGCGTACAGCGTTGTAAATGTATAATTCAAATCATTAAGGAGGAAACCACATGAAACGCATTTGTTCTCTCGTATTGGCCCTCGCGCTGCTCGCGGTCTCCGTCAGCGCGCTGGCTGTCTCCCCTTCCCAGGTCGTGAAGGACGTCTGGTATCTGAACAGCATGGATGGCCGGGGCCTGTCCGCCGGGTCCGAGCTCAGCTTTAACCGCGACAAGAGCATCACGCTGGTCTTAAACGGCGAATCCCAGGATACGACGGGCTGCACGTGGTCCATCAGCAACGATAACATCACCGTGCTGAAGGATTCATCTTACTGGATGAGCCTGGATTACGCGAATGACACCCTGACCGTGAGTACGGACAAGTTTTCTTCCATTTCCGGCAATGCTTTCTATCATGAATATGTGTTCTCCCATCAGCCCTCTTCGTTCTATACGCCTTCCGCCAAAGCGGCTGAGCAGGAAGATGACTTCTATGGCAGCTATGTACCCAGCATGGTGCTTGTCAACAATACCTTCACGGACGAATTCAACGGCCTGCTCGGTATGACCATCGACTTCGCGGAAGTCACCATCTATCGCACAGACGTTGATCCGACGGTTTTCATGACCCTGTATGATGAAGGCAAGCTGTTTGTCAGTGAATCCAGCTTCTCCGCCACCATCGAACTGACGGATGATCCCGAAATCCTGCTCGTGAACGATAAGGACCGCAACGGCGAAACGCAGTACATCATCTATATGAAGAAGGGCGAGATCGTCCCGAACGAAGCGGCCGAACCGACCGCCGAGCCTGAACCGGTTGTGAAACCCGCCCAGACTGAAGAACCTGAGCGCTCCGAAGTACCCGAACAGCCGGAGACGGAACCGGCTGTGGAACCCGATCCCCAGGAGACGACGGGTGTGGAGCAGCCTGCTTTCCCGCCGGTGCTCGATCCGACCATGCCCGTGATCCCCGAAGCCGCCAGCAATGTGCTGGATGCGGATGATCCGGCCGCGGCCTTCTTCGGCACCTACAAGGTGTACCAGGATGTGCTGCAGAACGGCCGCGTCCTCGACATGACCGAGTATGACATCACGGCGACGATCGGCAACGGCCAGGTGGAAGCGGTCGCCTATGGCCGCACGGTCACCGTCCCCTACACCTATGGCAGTGACGGGTTCCTGCGGGCTGACATCAGCGCGCTGTATCCTGACTTCGGATTTGCCACCGCTCTCTTGGTGGATAACGAGCTTCTGGTGAACCTTGCCGATGCCGAAGGCAATATCGGCGAAACGCTGTACCTGGCGAAAATTGACTGATCCCGCATGGGAAACAGCAGATACATCCACAGCGTCCGCCGCCAGATCAAAGCGGCGGACGCTTTCGTTCCCGTCATGTTTTCTTTTCTGTTTTGTTTTACATTCTTCGTCCGAAATTAAAGATAATAACATGATCTTGTAACAGATTAGAAAACAATTGATGCTATACTTTCCTCACAAACCTTGATTGGAGGTATTGCGCTATGAAGAAATTCACCTGGATGGCGCTGCTGTTGATCCTGATTATGGCAATCTCTGCCATCGCAAGCGCTGAAACCTATGACCACGTCCTGAAACGCGGTATGCAAGATAAGTCGGATCCCTTCCCGGATGGCGAGGACGATATTCGGTACATGCAGCTTCGGCTGGCGTACTACGAGTACTATACCGGGAAGATCGACGGCAATTTCGGCTCCGGCATGCAGAAGGCCGTCATTGCTTTCCAGCGCCGCAACAAGCTGAAGGCGGACGGCCGCATCGGCGGCAACACCTGGGCTGCGCTGGTCGCGACCGATTCGGTCAAACAGAGCGACTTTGACGTCAGCATGGATATTGAAGATGAAGGCGGCAGCGTTTACACCACCGTCGGCTTCCGTACCCTGCGTTCCGGCGACAAGGGCGAAGCGATCAAGAAGATCCAGGATTACCTGGTCAAGCTGTACTTCCTCGCTTCCAACCGCGTCACTTCCACGTTTGATTCCTACACCGTTGACGCCGTGAAGGGCTTCCAGGCCGCGGTCGGCCTGTCTGCGGATGGCGTTGTCGGCGAAAAGACCTGGAACGCGCTGGAAACCGCTTACAACAATCCCGGCAAGTACTTCGACACCGGCAAGAAGATCCGCCGTAACGTCGGTTCCGGTATGCGCGGCTATGACGTGTATATCGTGCAGCAGGTCCTGAAGCAGTTGCATCACCTGGCGGCCATTGACAATATCGGTTACTTTGATACCGCGACCCGACTGGCCGTGATCAGCTTCCAGAAGGCCAACCGCATCAAGGAAACCGCCAAAGTCGATGCGAACACCAAGGCGGCCTTGTGGAACGAGTCCTATGAAGAAACCATCATCGAGGAAGAAGCCACTTCCACCTCGCCGTACGACCGGCCGAAGCTCAAGATCGGCAGCCATGGCTATTATGTGCGCAGCGCCCAGAACTACCTGATCGCTGCCGGCTGCCTCACGGGCTCCGCTGACGGTGTGTTTGGCAAAAACACGTACAACGCGGTCAAGAAGTTCCAGAGTCTGAACTCGCTGAAGGAAGACGGCATCATCGGTCCCGGTACCTGGGCCAAGCTGATGGGCGTCGAACTCTCCCAGGGCGCTCAGGGATCTTCCAGCTTCGTAGATCCGTCTACCCACGCTGTCTACAAAGTGCTGAAGCGCGGCGACTCCGGTTATGCCGTCAAACACCTGCAGGAGCTGCTGGTGAAAGCTTACCTGATGGATGCCAAGGATGTGGATGGCAAATTCGGCTCCAAGACCGAAGCGGCTGTCAAGCACTTCCAGAGCGAAGCCGGCCTGAAGGTGGACGGCAAGTGCGGCGCGAACACCTTCGCCGCCCTCTACAACAAGCTGGGCCTGAACTGATCAACATCTGAAACAGCTAATTGAATACACAAAGAGGCTGCCATGTGCAGCCTCTTTGATTGAGAAACCAGGGGGGTTGTATGGCAAAACTGTATTTTCGCTACGGCGCGATGGGCTCCAGCAAAACCGCCAATGCCATCATGGTGCAGTATAATTATGAAGAGCGCGGCCAGAAGGCGCTGATCCTGAAGCCGAAGCTGGATACAAGGGACGGCGAGCGCGTGGTCCGTTCCCGCTCGGGGCTTTCCGCGCCATGTATGTATATCGAGGAGCTCGACCAGGTCAACGTGAAGGACTACGCCTGCCTGATCGTCGACGAGGCGCAGTTCCTGACCAAAAAGCAGGTCGAGCAGCTGGTGCATATCGTGGACCATGACAACGTGCCGGTAGTCGCTTACGGGCTGCGCGCGGATTTTAAGGGACAGTTTTTTGAGGGCAGCCAGTGGCTGATGGCCTGGGCCGACTCGATCGAAGAAGTCAAGACGATCTGCTGGTGCGGCCGGAAGGCGACCTTCAATGCGCGGTTGATGAACGGCAGGGTCATCAAGACCGGTGAGCAGGTCGTGCTGGGCGGAAACGAGAGTTATACCAGCCTGTGCCGCCTCCACTGGGAGCTCGGCATGCTGTCCGGGGACAAAAACCGGGGATGAAAATTTTGTATAAATTGGCAAAAGATATTGACATTGTATAATCTGGCATGTAAAATACAGGCGAAGAACGATGGGAGGGCTTCGCTATGAGTGATTCACTGTTGTTTGTTGCCTCAGAGATGCATCCAGCGCCGGCTGTGCTGGCCGAAGGACAGCATCATCCGGATACGCTCGCGAGCGCGAGCGGGATCTATATCACCGCGTCCGGCACCGCCATGATGGATGCTTCGTCCTATGAGCTGCGGGCCTTTGAGGACTGGGTCTGGCTGGCTGTGGAAAACGGCGCCATGCAGCTGACCGGGCCGGAAACGGAACTGGATCTCCGCGCCGGCGATTGCTGTATGCTGCCGCCCTGGACGGAGCATGTTTCGATCAAAGTCGAGCAGGAAGCCAGGATCCTCTGGATGAGCGTCGGCGGTACGCTGGCAGGCGCTTTCCTGCAGCGGATGGGCGCTTTGCCGCATCGCATCATGAAGCAGGGTTCTCTCCCCTCCCAGCTGAACCTGGCGCGGCACATCGTGCAGGCTACCGTCCGCGTATCTGTAGCGCAGGACGCGCCGAGCGCCCAGCTCCAGCAGCTGCTGTGGGCGATGCTGGCTTCCCATTCCGGCCAGCCGGTCGCGATGGACGCGGTCCTGAGCCATGAGATCGCCAAAGTGGTTGACGCGATGCGCAAGAATCAGTACAAGGACAGCTTCTCGCTCGCGGAGATGGCCGCTCTGTCCCGCATGCCCGTGGAAACCTTCCGGAAACGCTTCGTGTCGGAAGTGGGGATGCCGCCGCAGAGCTACCAGCTGTACTGCAAAATGGAACGCGCCAAAACCCTGCTCAAGGACGGCTACTCCGTACGCCAGGCGGGCGTCGAAGTCGGTATGAATGACCCGTACCACTTCTCCAAGACCTTCAAGAACATTGTCGGCATGAGTCCTTCCGCCTACAGCAAAACTGCCGCGAAATGATTTCTACAGATTCGCAGTCCGGCCAGGCGGAGGCGCAGCGGATCGGCGCGCTGGAGCTGGCCTACCTGGGCGATTCGGTGTATGACCTGTATGTGCGCGAATGCCTGATCCAGCAGGGCACAGGTGTGCACGAGATGCACCAGCGGGCCATTCATTATGTCAACGCACAGGCCCAGGCCGACGCGATGGAGCGCCTGATGCCCCACCTGAGCAGCACGGAGCAGGACCTGGTCCGCAGGGGCCGCAACGCCAAGCCGCATCATGCCGCGCCGCACCGGGCAGGCTATATCGCCTACAGCCAGGCCACGGCGCTGGAAGCGCTGGTCGGCTACCTGTACCTGAGCGGCCAGACAGACCGGCTGCGCAAGCTGCTGCGCATTGCCATGGAGGTTCCCAATGAATGATGCTACGCCCCATGTGTCGCTGATTGCCCATACGCCGGATCCGGTGCGCGTGTGCGCGCTGGCCGCGCGGACCTGCTATTCCGCCCTGGATCTGCCGGATCTGCTGGCGAAAACGGAAACGGATCAGTCGGATTTCCTCCGCGGCGTCATCCGCTCCGGCCATCATTCTGTGCTGGAGCACGCGGTCTATACGCTTTATGTGTCCGGTGTCAGCCGTTCGCTGCTGGCCCAGCTGACCCGTCACAGGATCGCTTCCTTCAGCGTCCAGTCGCAGCGCTATGTCAACCTGGAACAGGGATTTGACTATGTGGTTCCCCCGCGCATTGCCGCGCTGGGTGAAGAGGCGGTCAAACGCTATCAGCAGCAGATGGATACGATGGCCGACTGGTACCGGGAATGGCAGCAGTCCTTCGAACATGATCCCGCCGCCAATGAGGACGCCCGGTTTGTCCTGCCGAACGCGTGCATGACCCGCCTGACCATGACGATGAACGCGCGGGAACTGCAGCATTTCTTTTCCCTTCGCTGCTGTAACCGCGCGCAATGGGAAATCCGCGCGCTGGCGGAAGCAATCTATCGCCTGGTGCTGCCCACCGCCCCGGCGATCTTTGAAAACGCGGGCCCCGGATGCGTCCGCGGCGCATGTCCGGAAGGCAGCAGAAGCTGCGGACAGGCGCAGGCGGTTCGTGAACACTATGCCGATATCCGCGAAGCCATTACCCAATCATAAAGGAGAATCAAATGCCTTATTATACAAAGTATCAGAAGAACAAGCCGGACAGGCGCTTTTCGGATGACCGTGAAAGCGATCGGACCTACTCCGGCAGGTCGCGCAGGAATGACCGGGACGCCCACGGGCCGAAAAACGGCCGGGATGGCGACAGCCGAAAGAAATTCGATGCGCGGGATGAAGCTCCGCGCAACTATGGCGATCAGAAACGGCCGACCGGCAGGCCGCAGAGCGGTTTCAAGCCGGCGCCTTCCCGTCCGGTTGACCGCAGGAAACCCGCTGCGCCGCCGGCGCCGCCTGTCCGTCGCGCTCCCGCAGCGCCCGCGCCCGCCCCGCGTCCGGAGTTCGATACGCCCTATACAAAGGAACCGGAAAACCTGCTTTCCGGCAGGAATCCGATCCGGGAAGCCCTGAAGGCAGACCGTGATATCGAAAAAATGCTGGTCGCCAAGGGCGATCTGTCCGGATCCGCCCGCGAGATCGTCGCAATGGCACGTGAGCGCGGCATCCCCGTACAGGTGGTCGACCGCTCCCGTCTGGATGAAATCACGCCGCACCACCAGGGCATCCTGGCATACGCGTCCGCCTATCAGTATTCCGATGTGGACAGCATCCTGGCCCTGGCGCGCGAACGCGGTGAACAGCCCTTTATCATCGTCCTGGACGGCATCACCGATCCCCACAACCTGGGCGCCATCATCCGCTCTGCCGCCTGTGCGGGCGCGCATGGCGTCATCGTCCCGCTGCGCCGATCCGTGGGGCTGACGCCCGCCGCCGTCAAAGCCAGCGCAGGCGCCGTGGAAACCGTCCATGTGGCGCGTGTCACCAACCTGACCCAGACGCTTCGCAAGCTCAAGCAGGCCGGCCTGTGGATCTACGCGGCGGATATGTCCGGAGAGGACTACCGCACGGTGCAGCTGCAAAAGCCGCTGGTCCTGATCATCGGTTCAGAGGGTGAAGGCATTTCCAGGCTGGTGCTGGAAAACGCCGATTTCCGCGTGAAGCTGCCTGTGCTGGGCGCCGTAGATTCGCTGAACGCGTCCGTCGCCGCCGGCATCCTCATGTACCATGTCGCCTTTGGCGTCCGACAGTAACCAGCGCTTACCCGGGAATCGATAACTAACCGTAAGGCAGTTTGTATGGAAGACGAAAACGAGTCCCGCAGTTTAGATACCATGACCGATGAAGCCATCGTGGAGCTCGCCCAGGGCGGGGACGACGATGCGCTGACGTTTTTGCTGGATAAGTACAAGAACTTTGTCCGGTCCAAAGCGCGCAGCTATTTCCTGATCGGCGCTGACCATGAGGACATCGTCCAGGAGGGCATGATCGGCCTGTTTAAGGCCATCCGTGACTTTAAATCCACCCGGCTGACCAGCTTTCGCGCTTTTGCGGAATTATGTGTCAAGCGCCAGATCATCACGGCCATCAAGACCGCCACCCGCCAGAAGCACTTCCCCCTGAACAGCTATGTGTCCCTCAACAAACCCCTGTACGACGAGGAATCCGAACGCACCCTGCTGGATGTGATCGAAGGCCGCATTACCAATCCGGAGGACCTGTTCATCAGCCAGGAAGAACTGGAGTATATTCAGAAGGAAATCGATACCTCCCTTTCGCCGCTGGAACAGCAGGTGCTGGACGCCTTCCTGAACGGCAAAAGCTATCAGGAGATCGCGGAAATGCTTGGACGCCACGTCAAATCTATCGACAACGCCCTGCAGCGGGTCAAGAAAAAGCTGACCCGGATGCTGGAGGACAATCAGCAATAACAAATAAATAAAACACCGCTTCCCGAAAATGATCAATGGGAAGCGGTGTTTCTTATGTCAATGGATCAGGTTATTTGACGGAAAGCAGTATTACTGCACCTGGTCCGAAATACCGATGCCGAGCACTTCGACCTGTTTCCGGGCGTTTTCCGTATAGCTGCCCATCGCGTTGACATATTCACCCATGAACATCATGGAGGCCGTGCCGCCGCCATCCAGGTTATAGGCTACCTGGCAGCCTTTCGACTGGAACAGCTCGGCAAACTCTTCCACCGTGCAGCCGTTGCTGACCCCCCGGCGCCGGCCCTCCATGACAATGGATACATAGTGACCAGGTTCTACCATGCCGATCCCGCTGCGCGGATTGTCCTGCTGCCGGGCGCTGATATCAGTTGTCTGCTTGGTGATCTGGCCTTCGCTCAACAGCACCGGACCAAAGGAAAGGACATCGTATGCGCCCTTTTGCAGCAGTTCCTCCGCGGTCGCGCCATTATAATCGTAGACTTCGACGTTTCCGTCAGGATACAACGCCAGAATATCGCGGTTCGGGATCGTTTTCCAGAGGCTCTTTGCCGGATCGTCATACAGCACCTGGTTCTGGCGGATGATGATGCCGACCGGCATGACCTTTCGCTTGGCGTTCCGTTTCACCCGGTAGTGATACCAGTCAGAATTCATGGCGAACACCAGGTGGTTTTGCTGAGCAATTTTATTGATTTCAACTTCCTTTTTGCTCTTGGGATCCTGATTCATGTAAAAGACCTTCATGAACTCATCGGAGCCCGGCCGGACATATATATCGGCAACGTACCATCGCCAGGGACGGTTTTTGGGTTTTTGTTCTCTGTAGCGGACGATCTCCACCCGGAGGTCCTGGCCGGCATAAAGCCACAGCCCGTTTTCCTTATCCCTGTAAACAAACTCCGGTTCGCCTGCCGGTAAAAAGCCTTCTTCTGTCAGTGCTGGATACAGCTCGTCGTAATCGCTGGAAAAAACGGTTCCGGCAGATTTTTGCGCGACGTCAGACTCTGGTACGTTTTCAGCGGGATCCACTTCTTCTGCTGCGGTTTCTGTTTTGTCCGGCTCATCCGGCTGCTCCTCGTCAGGCTCGTCCGCAGCGGGTTCGTCCTGTCCCTCATCGGCCGGCGTGTCCGCTGGATCCACCGTGTGCGTGGGATTGGCGAACGCCAGCATATAGGGATCGTCGATTGTACCCGCGCCGGTCAGCAGATCCACCTTGCTCATATCCAGGAGAATCACCGGTCGCACGCCGAGGTTCTGCACTTCCACGCAGATGTATCCCAGCTTGCCGTCATCCATCACGCGACGATGGGCGTATTGCTTGCTGTCGCTGCGCGTACGGGACCAGTAGGGCGAATACTGCTTGGCGCCCTGATACACGTACAGCCCGTTTGCTTTGGCATACGCGGTGCTCTGCGCCTGTCGAACCTTGTTGCTGCCAAAGCCGTAGCTTTCGTTCTTGATGTCCTGGATCTCCGGCAGGCTGACCCGTCCGCCGTCTGGCAGCTCGGACAGCACGACCTGCTCGCCGGCGGTAAACGCGGCATTCAGGAAGTCCGTGTTCAGAAATCCGAACAGCTCTGAGGTTTCCCAGCCGCCATAGGGCGCTGTGGCCTTGTTGG
Organism: uncultured Eubacteriales bacterium; assembly: GCA_902766515.1. The sequence goes on along the minus strand of CACXEB010000316.1, from coordinate 5,496 downwards.
TCGGGTAGCAGTTGGGATCCACCCGGTGCGCAAACAGGATATACTCGCTGAGCAGGTATGCTTTTTCGTCCTTCACGCCGAGCACACGCCAGAGGATCAGCTGTTCGGTGCCGTCCGCCTCCGTCGGATACGTCCCGAAATGGATATACTGCCAGGTTTTCGTTTTTTTCTGGTATCCCTGGAGATCCTGAGGATCAGCGGCGAACGCCGCGCAGGCAATCTCCAGGAACATCGCAAGGAGCAGGATCAGGGCCAGACCTTTTTTCATCATGTGATACCTCGATCGTTTGATTCAGGCAAATGACCGGTATTTGACCACCGGCATTTTGGGCTTCAGTTCATCGAATATGCGCTGTGTGCAGAGCAGCGTGCCTTCACGGGTCAGGGATCCCTGCGCCATGACCATGCCCGTGCGCAGCATTTCCCCGTAGTCCATTCCGTTCAGCCTGCCGATGCACAAACCGGCCACGAGGGAATCCCCCGCGCCCTGCTTACCGATCACCTTGATGGGAACGCCTTCGGAATACCAGATTCCCAGTTTGTTTGCCAGGATCGCGCCCTGCGCTCCCAGCGACAGGCAGACGGCGCCGACGCCCTGGTCGATCAGCGTCATCGCTTCCGCGCAGGCGGTATCCAGGTCGGGGATCTTATGGCCTGTCAGCGTTTCCATTTCGAAACGGTTGGGCTTCACCAGGTCCGGGCACGCCTCAATACCCAGGCGGAGCGGCTCCCCCGCCGCGTCCAGGACCGTCGGTACCCGGGCGGCCTTCGCTTCCCTGATCATCTCCCGGTACACATCCGTGGGGATGCCGGGCGGTACGCTGCCGCTCAGGATCAGGATGTTCGTCGTGTCCAGGATACTGCGGAAACGCTGCATAAAGCGCTTGTAGGAGCTGAAGTCCAACGGCGCACCTGCCTCGTTGACCTCGGTCATGTCGCCCGCTTCATCATCGTATATTTTCAGGTTTTCACGAAGCCGTCCCGGTACGGGCACCATGATGCAGGGCACGCCGAGCGTCGTCAGCGTGTCGGTCAGGTACGTGCCGCTGTCCATGGGATCCAGGCAAAGCGCACGGGTATCCTGGCGGAAATTCCGCAGCGCCACACTCACGTTGATGCCCTTGCCGCCGATATCCGTCCGGCTCCGCAGCACGCGGTTGGTGCCGCCCTTCTTGAAAGTGTTGATGTGGACCGACCTGTCAATACAGGGATTCATCGTCACGGTTGTGATCATGCGCGCGCCTTCTTCCTGCTGAATGTGAAACAAGTGTACCAGAAAAGCGGCCCATTGTCAATCAGCCCCGAGCCAGCCTCGATGGCTCAATCAGAGATCACCAGGCGGACCTGGTCGGGGCCGAGCAGCTGGTTCAGGCCGTTCAGCAAGGGGTCGGACGGAGCGATCCACAGCGTCTCCGGCGCCAGGTATGTCTTTTTGGTATCAGGGTCGTGATAATAGACGGGCACGGTACCGTGGTATTTTGTCAGCAGCAGCTCCGTATCCCTGCGCTGGGACTGACGCACCTTCAGGTAAAGCCGGCTCTGCCGCGCCACCGGCGCTTTCTGCACCAGGGGTTCCGCGCTGTCGACGATCACACGGGGCTCCTCGTCCTCCCGGACGGAGACCCTGCCGTTCAGAATGACCGGCTGGTCCTGCTGCAGCAGCGGCTGGTACGTCTGGTAAATGCGTGGAAAGACCAGGCATTCCAGCTGTCCGGTCAGGTCTTCCAGCGTCAGGTAGGCCATCATGTCCCCCTTCTTGGTGACCTTGGTTTCCACCCGGCTCAGGAGACCGCCCACGCGCACCTTCTTACCGTCCGAAAGCGCGTCCCCGGCGGTCCATTCCTCCACATCCGCCGAACTGTCCGGCATCTTCCGGAGGGCTTCCTCATATTTCGCGAGCGGATGGCCGCTCAAGTATACACCGGTGACTTCACGCTCCTGCCGGAGCATATCCTCATAGCTCAGCGCAGGCACCTCAGGGTACTCGTCACGGCCCGCCGCCAGGGAGACGCCGCTGTCAAACAGTGAAATCTGTCCGGTGGACCGCGTTTTCCTTTGACGGGCTTCGGCATCCAGCAGCGTGTCGTACAGCGCCAGCAGGCTGGCCCTGTTGACAGAGAAGCAGTCAAAGCATCCCGCCTTGATCAGGCATTCCAGCGCCCGCTTATTGATCTCAGGCCCGGCGCAGCGCCGGCAGAAGTCAAACAGGTCCCGGTACGGGCGGCTGCCGCGCTCATCGACGCACAATTGCGCCGCAGCGCCGCCGACATTTTTGATGCCGTTGAGTCCGAAGCGGATACAGGCAGCGCCGTTGTCCTCCGTCTCGACGCTGAACTTGACCTGCGAGCGGTTGATGTCAGGCGGAAGGATCCGGATGCCCTGCTTCCTGCAGGTCTGGATATACGCGTTGACCTTGACGGTGTTGCCGACGACTGAGTTGATCAGCGCCGCGAGGAATTCGGCCGGGTAATACTTCTTGAGCCATGCCGTCTGCACCGTAATGACCCCGTACGCCGCCGCGTGCGACCGGTTGAAGGCATAGGACGCGAATGCGGTCATCTCGTCGAAGATTTTTTCGGCCACCTCGGCCGGTACACCGCGGCTTACGGCGCCGGTTACCCCTTCCTCCTTTGAACCGTAGACAAAGAACTGCCGTTCCTTCGCCATAACATCGTGCTTTTTCTTGGCCATCGCGCGCCGGACCAGGTCGCTCCGGCCATAGGAATAGCCCGCAAGATCACGCACGATCCGCATGACCTGCTCCTGGTACACCATACAGCCGTAGGTTACCGAGAGGATCGGCTCCAGGAGCGGGGATTCGTAAACCACCTGGTCCGGGTGCTGCTTGCCTTTGATATAGCGAGGAATAGACTCCATCGGTCCGGGCCTGTACAGGGAGATCGCAGCGATAATATCTTCAAAGTTCTTTGGCTGCATTGAGGTCAGGAAGCTGCGGATGCCCGTTCCTTCCAGCTGGAACACGCCGTCAGTATCGCCCTCCGAAATCATCCGGTAGACAGCGGGGTCGTCCATCGGGATCTCCTCCTGTCGGATCCGGATGCCGCGGGAAGCGATCAGGTTCAGCGTATCCCTGATGACCGTCAGGGTCCGCAGTCCGAGGAAGTCCATTTTCAGCAGGCCCAGCTTTTCGATGATGTTCATCGGATACTGGGTGGTGACCGCCCCGTCGTTGGTCTGCAGCGGGATATATTCGGTGAGCGCTTTGTTGGTGATCAGCACCCCGGCCGCGTGGGTGCTTGCGTGGCGCGGCATGCCTTCCAGCTGCAGCGCCATGTTGTACAATCTTCCGGCCTTCGGGTCTTCCGTGACCATCTTCCGCAGGTCAGGGCTCTGCTGCAGGGCTTTTTCAAGGGTCATGCCCAGCTCCATGGGGATGGCCTTGGCGATCGCGTCGGTATCCCGGTAGCTGTAGCCAAGCACGCGTCCGACGTCGCGCACCGCCGCCCGGGCCGCCATGGTCCCGAAGGTGATGATCTGGCTCACATGGTCCGCGCCATACTTGCGGGCGACGTAATCGATGACCTCCTGGCGCCGTTCATAGCAGAAATCGACGTCGATATCCGGCATGGTCACGCGTTCCGGGTTCAGGAAACGCTCAAAAAGAAGCTGGTATCGGAGCGGATCAAGCTGCGTGATACCGAGGCAGTACGCGACGATGCTGCCGGCCGCACTGCCGCGCCCCGGCCCGACCATGATGCCGTGGTCGCGGGCATAATGGATGAAGTCCCATACGATCAGGAAATAATCCACATAGCCCATCTGGCTGATGACCGACAGCTCATAATCCAGGCGGGCCCTGGCCTCCCGGTTGTCCGCCCCGTACCGTTCCGAAGCGCCCTCCGCGCAGAGACGGCGCAGCATCTGCTCCGCCGTTTCGCCCGTGCTGATCGGGTACCTGGGCAGGTGGATGGTTTTAAAATCAAAGCTGACCTGGCAGCGCTGCGCAATCTCCTCCGTCCGCGCGACCGCATCCTCAAAGCCCGGAAACAGCCTGCGCATCTCGTCTTCCGACTTGACGTACAGCTGGTCTGTCTGCAGGCGCATCCGCTGGTCATCCTCCAGGGTTTTCCCCGTCTGGATGCACATCAGCACCTCCTGCGCTTCGGCGTCCTCCCGGGTCAGGTAATGACAGTCGTTGGTCACGACCGTCGGCACGCCCGTTTCTTCCGACAGGCGGACCAGCCTGGGCAGCACGGTTTTTTCTTCCGGCAGGCCGTGATCCATCAGCTCAATGTAGAAATGGTCCCTGCCCATGATCCGTTCCATGCGCTCCACGAATTTCCGCGCGTCCTCATACCGGCCGTCCAGCAGCATCCGGCTCAGGTCGCCCGACAGGCAGGCTGACAATGCAATCAACCCCTCGTGATGCTGCGCCAGGCATTCGTAATCGATCCGCGGCCGGTAATAGAAGCCCTCCGTGAACGCGAGGCTGTCCAGCAGGCAGAGATTGCGGTAGCCGGTCTGGTTCTCGCACAGCAGGATCAGGTGGGCCATGCCGCGCTGCTGGCTGCGCATATCCTCCGCGACGTACATTTCGCACCCGATCACGGGATGCAGCCCCGCGTCGGTCATGGCGGACCAGAACTCCACCGCGCCGTACAGGACGCCGTGGTCGGTGATGGCGCAGGCGTCCTGCCCCAGTTCTTTAAGCCTCGGGATCAGCTGCCGGATGCGGCAGGCCCCGTCGAGCAGGCTGTATTCAGAATGCAGATGCAGATGTGCGAACATACCCGCGGATACAGCAAGAGGGAAACTTTCCGGTCCGGAAAAGCTTCCCTCTGCTGCATCCCCTCCTTTCAGCCGTCATGCGGTGTCATGAATCCAGGGGGGACTGATCTTATGGAAACGCGGAAATGAATCAGCGTTTCCTTATCTGTCTGGAAAGAACGGAGCTCAGCGGAAATTGCTCAGCAGCTGCGCAACGTAGCTGTCCAGCAGGCTGTTCAGCTGCTCTTCCGTGATCCAGTTCAGCGCGGGATCATCCTTGGTCAGCGGGAAAGCCTGCTTTTCGGTCTGGCGGAGCTGCACGACAGCGCCCAGCTGGCCTTCGGAAGTGAGCAGCATCTCAAAGTACTCTTTTCCTTCGTTTTCAAGGATCTGGCAGGTCGCGTAAGCGGTACGCTCGGTGCCATACTGGCTGACCTTGACTTCATAGATCACATGGTTCGCGTCGGATTCGAATTCGCGGGCGGTGAGGCTCACCAGGCCGTCATTCGTGCGGACGGTGACGACGCCGTCCTTATAGGCGGCATACAGCACTTCCTGCGTGCCGACGGTCATCACGAACTCGCTGTCCGCATAGGAGATCAGGACGTCCTGGCCCTGGATGTTGGCGCTGATCTTGAACTGCTTGGGCGTGCCAAAGTCGTCCAGCTCGAAAATCACGTCGATGGTTCCGAACTCGGTGCCGTTCATGTAGATGGTTTCCTGCGCGGTGATGCTGGTCGGGATGTCCAGCCACAGGGAGTTCTTTTC
>CACXEB010000315.1 GCA_902766515.1 uncultured Eubacteriales bacterium | reverse complement strand
TGCCGCTGCTGCGGATTGTACGCGAGGGTGTGCCCCCTCGCGGCTCCCCTCGGCACGTCCTCTGCGGCACTCCCATCCCATCGCCCTACGGGTTTCGGCCTTCGGCCTCATCCGCTGGGTGAACCGGCGGCCTCCGGGATTCCGTGCCGCAGCGGACAGTCTGGTACGCCGCTCGGCTGTGAGGCTGGTTGGCTGAAATGGACGACGGTTCGGCCTGCGGCCTCCCGCTTTTTCGGGGTTTGTCGGGTTGATGCTGGACTTCGAGGACGAAGGGCAGGAGATATCCTGTCGTTTGTCTTTCACATCTTTGCAGGTATCCGTGAACAGCAACAGACAGGCAGCGCAGGATGGGTTGGATTTTCCTCCCGAAACGCGTCCCGGAAAAAAATCAGAAAATTTACAAAAAAAATTTCAAAATTGACTGCCACCTTCAAAAAGTGTGCGTATCAATAGCAGGAATCGCTGATGCGATTCCTGATTTTACAGAATGAAAGTGGAGGAAATTCTCAATGTCTAACTTTAACAATGATGGGAAAATGAAAACCGGTCATCCGGTTCTGGGCGTTATCCTGGGTGTCCTGGGCATCCTGATCGCTGTTATCCTGACGATCTTCTTCGGCGTCATCGCCGGCGGCATCGCCGCGCTGCTCGGCATCATCGCTATTCTCCTGGGCATCGCTGCCCGCAAGAGCGGCCGCGGCATCGGCGCGATCGTCGTCGGCGCCATCGCGATCGTCCTGGCTGTCACCATGACGATCGGCACTGCCAATATCATGAAGGAAATGAAGAAAACCGCTGAGGAATCCGGCGTAGCGCCTGTCTTTACCGAGTGCTTCGACAGCCCCTACATGGGCCTGTTCTCCGTGATCATGAAGGCTGCCAGCGATCCCGCCAAGGCGGAGTTGCTGCAGAAGGAGCTTGATGAGCTGAACGCCATCCGCGACGGCAAGAAACCGATGCCGACCGCTGTCCCGGCGGCGACCGAGGCGCCCGCAGCCACTGAAGCGCCTGCGGTGACCGAAGCGCCCGCGGCGACCGAGGCGCCCGCTCCCGCTGAGGAAGCGCCTGCAGTGACTGAAGCGCCTGCCGCCGAAGCGGCCCCGGCTGCCGAAGAGGCGCCCGCCGCTGAGGAAGCGCCCGCTGAAACCAAATAATCCCGATCCGGTCACCACGAACGGAACGCGCGGTACAGCCCGTGCGTTCCTTCTTTTATATTTGTTTTTAAATTGCTTTTTACGGGGACCCGGTTGAAATGCGTCTGCGGAATGTGGTATGATGGCATGGCTACGAATATGTTTCGCCTGTGCGAAACGGAACGGAGGAAACTATGAAGCAATTCAAGCATGAATCGAAGCGGCTGGCCGCTTTCCTGCTGGCCGCGGTGCTGCTGCTGGCCGCGCTGCCCATGGCGGCGGCCGAAGATGAAGCCGTGTACCGCACGCTGTACTCCGGCGAGATCGGCACCCTGAACTACCTGACCACCGGTACCACCAACGAGTTCACCGTCTCCGCCAACATCATCGACACCCTGGTGGAGCGCGACCAGTACGGCCGCATCCAGCCCGCGCTGGCCAAGGAATGGAAGCTGTCCGAGGATGACCTGACCTGGACCTTCACCCTCCGGGACGGCATCACCTGGGTCACGGCGAACGGCGAATACTATGCCGACGTCACCGCCTATGACTTCGTGACCGCCGCGCAGTACGTGCTGGACGCCAAGAACGACGCGTCCAACGCCTGGATCCTGAGCGATTACCTGGCGGGCGCGGAAGCCTACTACAACAGCACCGAGAGCGACTATACCGGCGACCCGGTGGACTTCGCCACCGTCGGCGTCAAGGCGCTGGATGAAAAGACCGTGGCCTACACCACCGTCGAGCCCCTGCCCTTCTTCCTGAGCATGCTGGACTATTCCTGCTACATGCCGGTCAGCGCCAAGTTCCTTGAGGAAAAGGGCGACCAGTTCGGCCTCGCGACGGGCAATGACACCGTGCTGTACTGCGGCGCCTACATCCTGTCCGAGTTCAAGCCCCAGGAGAGCCGCGTCTATACCAAGAACGCCTCCTACTGGGACGCCGAGCACGTCTACATCACCACCATCCAGCAGACCTACAACAAGGAATCCAGCACCCTCTCGCCCGAGCTTTACCTGCGCGGCGAGATCGACGCGGCGGACATCACTCCGACCATCGCGGCGGAATGGCTGGCCGACCCGGCGAAGGCTGACCTGATCCACCCCGTGCGGCAGATCGGCCAGTATTCCTACTTCTTCTGCTTCAACTTTGACCCGCACTTCGACGAGGCCTATGAGCCCGCCAACTGGAAGCTGGCCGTCAACAACGAGAACTTCCGCCAGTCCATCTTCTACGGCCTTGACCGCCTGAAGGCGAAGACCGTCATCGAGCCCGACAACCCCGCCGACCTGATCTGGAACACGCTGACGCCGCCCGCCATCATCAACTACGAAGACCGGGTGAAAGCGCTGACCCCCGAGCTGTCCCTGAACGCGCAGGAAGACAAGGCGATCGCCTACCGCGACGCGGCCATTCCGGAGCTCACCGCCGCCGGTGCCACCCTGCCCGTCAAAGTGCTGGTGTGCTACAATCCCTCCTCCTCGACCTGGGCTGAGGAATGCCAGGTGGTCGAGCAGCAGCTGGAAGGCCTGCTGGGCGCGGACTACATCGACGTGATCGTCGAAGCCGGCCCCTCCACGGGCTTCCTCAAGGAGATCCGCCGCAGCGGCAAGTACGGCCTCATGAAGTGCAACTGGGGCCTGGACTATGACGATCCCGAGAACATGACCTCTCCCTTCAAGAAGGGCAACAACTAC
>CACXEB010000314.1 GCA_902766515.1 uncultured Eubacteriales bacterium | reverse complement strand
GGGCAGGACGGCGCATATGTGGATATCCGTCTGCCGGACGACCTCCCGTGCTTCGGGCTGTCCGTCCTGGTCAGCGGCGATCCGTATTCCCTGTCGGTTCAGGCAGAAACACCTTTTGGCTGGCAGGCGGTCGACATCCCGGGCGAGCGCTTCAACACGCAGTATATACCGCTGCCCGGGGTGACCCATCTGTCGATTGTGCCGTCAAACGGCAAGAGTTTCCGCCTGATGGAGCTGCGCCTGTTTTCGGAAGGGGAACCGCCGAAGGACGTGGTCCGCTTCACCGCGACGGCTGACAAATCCGACCTGATGGTGCTTGCCTGCCATCCCGATGACGACATCCTCTGGATGGGCGGACTGATGCCGACCTACGCGGGCCAGCTCGGCATGAACGTGCAGCTGGTCTACATGACCGCCCGGTTTTCGTACCGCAGGTGTGAGGCCATGGACGCGCTCTGGCACTGCGGCGTGACCACCGGCCCCGTTTTCGTCGGCCTGCCGGACATTACCGACCCCTCCTATACCGACGCGGTGGCCCAATGGGGCGGCCTGACGGAGATCGGCCGCAAGATCGCACGGGTGATCCGCCAGTGCCGGCCCGAGGTGCTGGTGACCCAGGATGTCAAGGGGGAATACGGACACACCCAGCACCGCGCGATGGTGGCCGCCTGCAACCTGGCCGTCCGGTTCGCCGCCGACCCGAACGAGCGGTCGCTGCGGGACCTGCCCGCCTGGGAAGTCAGGAAGTATTATATCCACTTATATAAGGAACAGCCGCTGACCCTCGACTTTGAGCAGCCGCTGAGCGCCTTCGGCGGCAGATCCGCCTTCGAAATCGCGCAGGAAGCCTTCGCCCTCCACAAATCCCAGCAGAGCGGCCGCTACGCGGTGGCCGTCGACGGCCCCTATGACATCCGCCGGTACGGACTCGCCTATTCCACGGTCGGCGAGGACGAAAACCACGACGGCCTCTTCGAGCACATCGACGGCCTGTACGAGCTGGAACAGACGCTGATCCGCCGACCATAACGCTTATACAACAGGAGGTATCCGCCCATGAAACGCATTGAGACAGCCGCCGCGCCCGCGGCCATCGGCCCCTACAGCCAGGCTTACCTGACAAACGGCCTGCTTTTCACCTCCGGCCAGATCGCGATCGATCCGGCCACCGGCGCCCTGCCCGACGGTATCGAAGCGCAGGCCGACCAGGCATGCCGGAATGTCGCGGCCATCCTCGACGCCGCCGGCATCCCGATGGAGCGCGTCGTCAAGACGACCTGCTACCTCCGGGATATGGCGGATTTCGCCGTGTTCAACGAGATCTATGCCCGCTATTTCACCGGCAAACCGGCCCGCAGCTGCGTGGCGGTCGCCGCCCTGCCCAAGGGCGCGCTGTGTGAGATCGAAGCGGTCGCGGAAGCATAAGCGATGGCGGTGCGTTGGACTGAAGACCAGCTGGCGGCCATCGAGGACACTTCGCCGTCGCTGCTGGTCAGCGCCGCTGCGGGCTCCGGCAAGACGGCCGTCCTCGTCGCCCGGGTGCTGCGCGCCCTGCGCGGCGGGGGCGATGTCACCCGCCTCCTGATCGTCACCTTCACCCGCGCCGCGGCAGCCGAGATGCGGGAGCGCATCGCCCAGGCCCTTGACCGGGAGAGCGCAGACCCGCACCTGTACCGGCAGCAGCAGCGGCTTTCCCGCGCCCAGATCTCCACGCTGCATACCTTCTGCCAGACGGTGATCCGCCGGCACTTTGAGCTGCTCGGTCTGGACCCCCAGGCGCATATCGGCGACGACGCGACGCTCGCGCGCCTGCTGAACCGCGCCCGCGATGAAGCGATGGAAGCGGCCTATGAGCATCCGACAGACGACCAGGCCTACCTGTTCGACTGCGCCACGCCGGAGGACATCGCGGCCATGGCTGAGAGCACCCGCCGCTTCCTGCTGGCCATGCCAGACCCCTGGGACTGGGCCGACCGGGTCACGGCGCCCTATGAGGGAACGCTTTCGGAGATGCCCGTTTTCCAGGCGCTGATGCGGCTGACCGCCGAACGGCTGCGCGAGGCGGGGGAAACCCTGGATGAGTGCGAGGCGCTGCTCCGCGATCCGCTGACCCCAGCACGCTATGAGAATATCCTGGTCAAGGACCGCAATCTGTGGCATGACTACCTGCGCGCCGCGGAGCAGAGCACGCTGCGAAGCGGGACGGTCAAATTCGACGTCATGCCGCGCGGCAAAAAGGACGATGTGGACGACGAGGACGCCAAGCAGCGCTATGCCGACGCCCGCAACCGCTGGAAGGAGCAGATGAAGGACGCCGTCGATCCGCTGCCCCGGGACGACGGGCAGGCCGTCGCGGACGAGCGGCTGACCGCCCAGATGGCGCGGGGGCTGTGCCGCCTGGTGCGGGACATCCAGGACCGGTACCAGGCGCTGAAGCTCGAACGCAGCGTCCTGGACTACAACGACCTGGAGCACGGCTGCCTGGCCCTCCTGCGGCAGGAAGCCGTCGCCCGGGAGCTCGCCGGTCAGTATGATATGCTGCTCGTCGACGAGTACCAGGACATCAGCCCCATCCAGGAGGAGATCATCCAGGCGCTGCACCGGGGGAACCAGCTCTTCATGGTCGGCGACGTCAAGCAGAGCATCTACCGCTTTCGCCAGGCCGAGCCGGCGCTGTTCATGGACAAGTACGAGCGCTTTCCCGTTGAACCAGGCGGCGCGGAGCGCAAGGTCCTGCTGAAGCAGAACTTCCGCTCCGCCCGGAACGTCCTCGACTCCGTCAACGAGGTCTTCTCCGTGGTCATGCACCGCCAGACGCTGGAGATCGAATATGACGACAGCGCCGCCCTGCGCCCCGGCCCGGAAGCGGCCGCCGGCCCGGAAACGGAGCTGCGGCTGCTGATTTCCGCCGACGAGGATACGGGGGAGGAGCAGCGCGTCACCGCAAGCGCCCAATGGGAATCCCGCTTTATTGCCGAGCGGATCCGGGCCCTGGTGCAGGAGCGCGATCCGGCGCTGCCGACCCGGCCCCGCTACCGGTACCGGGACATCGTGATCCTGCTGCGCAACGCGGCCTCCTACGCCGCCGTCTACGCGGACGCCCTCCGCCAGGCCGGCATTCCCTTCTATGCGGACGCGGACGCGCAGTATTACAACCTGCGCGAGATCCAGGACGTGATGAACCTGCTCCGGGTGATCGACAACCCGTACCAGGACCTCCCGTTGATGGCCGTCTGCCGCATTCCCTGCTTCGGCTTCAGCGCCGAGGAGCTGGCGACCGTCCGGATCCGCGACACATCGCCCGCGACACCCTACCACCAGGTCTTCATGGCCGCTGCCGCCGCGGCGGACACGCCCGTCGGCGTCAAGGCCGCCGACCTGCTTGCCCGGTTCGACCGCTGGCGCTTCCTCTGCGGCCGGATGCCGCTGGACGTCTTCATCCGCCTGCTGCTGGACGAATCCGGCATCTACTACGCCGCCGGCGCGGCGGAGGACGGCGCTTCCCGGCAGGCCAACCTGCGCCTGCTGTCGGAGAAGGCGGCCGAGAGCGGCACCCTGTATGATTTCCTGCAGCGCACCGACCTGCGCACCAGCACGGATGACAGCCGGACCGCCAAGGCCCTGAGCGACCAGGAGGACGTCGTCCGCATCATGACCATGCACAAGTCCAAGGGGCTGGAGTTTCCCGTGGTCATCCTCGCCGGCCTGGCCCGAAAGTTTCACTCGGTCAAAACGGACGCACCGCTGCTCGATCCCCAGCTCGGGATCGCCCTCAGCATGATCGACCCGGAGGAGCGCATCCTCCGCCATACCATGACCGAGCGCGTCATGCAGGAACGGCTTGACCGGAAAGCCAAGGCCGAGGAGGCCCGCATCCTCTATGTCGCCATGACCCGCGCCAAGGAACGGCTGATCCTCTACGGATCGCCCGCCCTGTTCAGTACGTCCCTGGATCGCTGGCGGCAGATGCGCACCCCCCAGGCGGCGCTCCGGGCCGGCTGCATGCTGGACTGGATCGTGCCGGCGCTGCGGATCGACGCCCCGGAGGCAGATCTGGCCCTGACGACAGCCAACGGATCCCGCTGGCGCGTCGTCCTGGAGCCGGTCGCCCGGTTGGAAGACGCGCCGCCCGCTGCCTTCACCCCGCCGGAGCCCGAGACCGGCGATGTTTCGCCGGCCCTGCTCCGGATGCTCACCGCGCAGGAGGCGGAGGGACGGCCGCTGAAGGTCGCGGTCAGCGCGCTCAACAAGCACCCGCTGACCGAGGACGACCTTGAGGAAACCCCGCAGAAGAAACGCAATGTTTCACGTGAAACATTGGAGACCCATCCCCGCTTCATGCAGGAGCACGCCCTCACCGCCGCGGAGAGGGGCTCCGCCGTGCACAAGGCGCTGGGCCTGCTGCCCTACGACCGGCTGCGCGGCCCTGAACAGCTGAGCCTGCCGACAATGACCGCGCTCCTGGACGAACTGCGGGAGCGCCGCCAGCTGACCGAACAGGAGCGCCAGGCTGTCCGACCCGCCGCACTGATCCGCTTCTTTGAGTCGCCCACCGGACAGCGGGCCCTCCGTTCGCCACTCACACGGCGGGAGTGGTCCTTCAACCTCCGTCTGGACGCCAGCGCATGCCTGCAGGGCGTGATCGACCTGTGCTTCCTGGAGGACGGGGGCTGGGTGCTGGTGGACTATAAAACGGACGCCGTGGACCAGGCGGAGACGTTGATCGAACGCTATGAAAACCAGCTGCTCTGGTACAGCCGCGCCCTGACAAAACTGACCGATTACCCTGTCAGGGAAGCCATTTTATACTCCGTTCCGCTGGCCGTCGCCGTCCGGGTACCGCTCGGCGAACGCTGAAAAGCCAGACACTGTCCGGGCTGCAGCCCTGATCTGTCCTTGACGTACGGCCCTCCAAAGGATATAATATATATGTCGGTATTGGTTTTTTTCTGACCAGGGGATTGCAATCCGAAAAACAATCATACGCATCTTTTTCTTGCCTGAAGCAATCCGGGCAGCTATTGGACGACTGACGCACTGCGGCACAATTGAAATCAACAGAAGGAGGACTTGTATGGCAAACGCAATCGTCGGACAGAGCGGCGGACCTACTTCCGTCATCAACGCCAGCCTGGTGGGGGTATTCCAGGCCTGCCAGATGCGCGGAGTGACTCATGTGTACGGCATGCTCCACGGTATCCAGGGATTACTGGAGGACCAGGTCTGCGACCTGACGGAGCGGCTGACCTCGTACATGAGCATCGAGCTGCTGAAGCGCACGCCCTCTTCTTTCCTGGGCAGCTGCCGCTACAAGCTGCCGGAGCCTGAAGCGGATGAATCGGTTTTCCAGAAGCTGTTTGAGATCCTGAAGCAGCGGGACATCAAGTGGTTCTTCTACATCGGCGGCAACGACAGCATGGACACCATCAACAAGCTGGCCCGCTACGGCAAGGCCATCGGATCGGATATCCGGTTCATGGGCGTGCCCAAAACCATCGACAACGACCTGATGCTGACAGACCATACCCCCGGCTACGGCTCCGCCGCCAAGTACATCGGCGTCGTCATGAAGGAAATCATCCGCGACGCCACCGTCTACGGCGTGCCCTTCGTCACCATCGTGGAGATCATGGGCCGCAACGCCGGCTGGCTGACCGCCGCCGCAGCGCTGGCCCGGGGCGAGGACTGCGAGGGCGTGGACCTGATCTGCCTGCCGGAGCTGCCCTTCCATACCGACCGGTTCCTGGCGAAGGTGGAGCGGATGCAGAAGGCGCGGAAGTCCGTGGTCATCGCCGTGTCCGAAGGCGTGAAACTGCCCGACGGCCGGTTTGTCTGCGAGCTCAGCGACGACGCCCGCCATGTGGACGCCTTCGGCCATATCAACCTGACCGGCACCGCCCGCTACCTGTCGAACCTGGTGGCGCGCAACCTGCCGACCCGGACCCGTTCCGTGGAGCTGTCGATCCTGCAGCGCTGCGCGGGCCACCTGACGAGCCGCACGGACATCACCGAGGCCTTCCAGGTGGGCGGCGCGGCCGCCAAGGCCGCCTTTGAGGGCGAGACCGGCCGCATGGTCGCCCTGCGCCGGCTGTCCAACGACCCCTACCAGTGCACGACCGCGCTGGTGGACGTGGCGGACGTTGCCAACTTTGAAAAGAAGATCCCCGTCTCCTGGATCAACGACGCCCGCACCGACATGCAGCCGGAATTCCTCGCCTACGCCCGTCCCCTGATCCAGGCCGAGCTGACGCCGATCTATATCAACGGCCTGACGCAGCATATCGTCGAAGAATGATCCCTTTTCCCTGCCAGGAGGCATAAGCCGTTGCGCAGAAAATCTATCCAGCTGACTGAAGGGGCGCTGCTGCCGGCGATCGTCCGGTTCAGCGTCCCGCTGATGCTTTCCAATGTCCTGCAGGTGCTGTTCAACATGTCCGACATCGCCGTGGTCGGCCGGTTCGCCGGACCGGAAGCCCTCGGCGCCGTCGGATCCACCGCCATCCTCGTCACCCTGTTCGCCGGGTTCCTGATGGGGATCGGGAGCGGCGTCAACGTCACGGTTGCGCGGTACCTGGGCGCCCGGCAGGACCGGGACACCTCGGAGACGGTGCACACCGCGTTCCTGCTGACCCTCCTGATCGGCGGTCTCCTGTTCGCGGCCGGGTTCCTGCTGACCCCGGCGCTGCTCGCGCTGCTGGGCACCAAGGATGTGCTGATGGCCGGGGCGGTCCGCTACCTGAGGATCTATTTGGTCGGCCTGCCGGCGATGGCCGTCTTCAACTTCGGCAACGGCGTCCTGTCCGCGTCCGGGGATACCCGACGTCCGCTCGTCTTCCTGTCCATCGCCGGCGTATTGAACGTGCTCCTGAACCTGTTTTTCGTCATCGTCTGCGGCCTGGCGGAAGCGGGTGTGGCGCTCGCCAGTATCATTTCGCAATACGTGTCCGCGGCACTGATCCTGCTGTCGCTGACCCGGCGGGCGGAGAGCTTCAGCCTGCACCGGACGCTGCTCCGGCTCCACCCCGGGAAAGCGCGGCAGATCCTCCTGATCGCCGTGCCGTCCGCCCTCCAGAACGCCATCTTCGCTGTCGCCAACCTGTTCATCCAGGCCGGCGTCAACACGTTTGACGCGGTGGTGGTCGAGGGCAACGCCGCCGCCGCGAACGCGGACGCCCTCGTCTACGACGTGATGGCCGCGCTCTATACCGCCTGCGCCAGCTTCATGAGCCAGAACGTCGGCGCGCGCCGGCCGGAGCGGGTGATCCGGAGCTACAGGATCTCCCTGGCCCTGTCCTTCGGCGTCGCGGCAGTCATGAGCGCCGGCCTGGTGCTGCTGGGCCGGCCCTTCCTTTCCCTGTTCACCACGGACGCGGCCGTCGCGGACGCTGGCCTGACAAGGCTCCGGATCATGGGCTGTTCATACGCGTTTTCCGCCTTCATGGACTGCTCCATCGCCGCCTCCCGCGGGCTGGGCAAAACTCTGGTCCCGACGGTGATCGTCGTCCTCGGATCGTGCGTGTTCCGCGTGATCTGGGTATACACCGTGTTCGCCCACTTCCATACGATCCTCTCGCTCTACCTGCTTTACATCTTCAGCTGGACCCTGACGGGCACAGCTGAGATCCTGTATTTTGCCCGTATCTACCGCCGATACCGGCGGGATACGGACGCCTGATACAACCGCATCACCGACAAGGAGGCTGACCATGCCGCGTATCATGATCTTTACCCTGCTGCTGACCCTCATCCTTTGCTGCCTGTCCGCCGCTCCCGCCGGCGCGGACCCGCTGTATGTCAAGGCGGTCGACGGCCTGCCGGAGGACTTCCTCTTCGGGATGGACGTCTCCAGCGTGATCGCGCTCGAAAATGCAGGCGTCCGCTTCTGCGACCGGGAGGGCACGGAGCGCGACCTCTTCGGCCTGCTCAAAGAAAACGGGATCGGCTGGATCCGTGTCCGCGTCTGGGTCAACCCCTTCGATGACGCCGGCCACGGCTTTGGCGGCGGCAACAACGACGCGAACACCGCCGCCGCCATCGGCCGGCGGGCAGCCGCCGCGGGCCAGCGCCTGCTGGTGGACCTGCACTGCTCGGATTTCTGGGCCGATCCCTCCAAGCAGATGACGCCCCGCGCGTGGGAAGGCCTTTCCCTGACGGAGAAGGCGGAGGCGCTGCGCAGCCACGCAGCCGACACCCTGCGGACCCTGCTGGCCGCCGGCGCGGATATCGGCATGGTCCAGATCGGCAATGAGACCAACGGCGCGTTCTGCGGCGAACGGGACTGGGAAAGCATTGCTACCCTGATGAGCGCCGGCGCATCCGCCGTGCGCGAGGTCTGCCCGGACGCCCGCGTCTGCGTCCATTTCACGAACCCGGAAAACGGCAATGCCCTGCGCAGCTGGGCGGGCGAGCTGCAGAAATACGGCGTGGATTACGACGTGTTCGCGACCAGCTACTATCCCTACTGGCACGGCACCCTCGACAACCTCACCCGCGTCCTGTCCGATATCCGCGCCGCATACGGCAAGGATGTCCTGGTCGCCGAGACCAGCTACGCCTGGACGCTCGAAGACGGCGACTTCTCCGGGAACACGATCGGCGAGGGCGGCAGCTACGACCATCCCTGGCAGTTCAGCGTCCAGGGCCAGGCCAATGCCGTGCGGGACATCACGGAAGCCGTCGTCCGCGCGGGCGGCATCGGCCTGTTCTACTGGGAAGGCGCCTGGGTGCCGACCGGCGGCCGCAGCTGGGAGGAAAACCATGCCCTGTGGGAAACCTATGGCACCGGCTGGGCCTCCTCCTATGCCGGCGTCTATGACCCGGACGACGCCGGCCGCTACTACGGCGGCTGCGCCTGCGACAACCAGGCGATGTTTGACTTCAGCGGCAAGGCCCTCGACAGCCTCAGCGTGTTCCGGCTCATGCGCGGCGGACAGGACGCGCCGGTCGTTCCCGTGGCGCTCATCGATGCGGCGGTTTCCTGCCGGGTCGGCAGCCTCCCCAAGCTCCCCGAAACCGTGGAAGCGGTCATGACGGACAACTCCCGCACCCAGGTCAGCGTCCAATGGGACAGCGAGGAACTCAACACCATCAACCCCTACCGGGAGGGCCGGTCCGTGATCCACGGCTACGCCTCCGGCATGACTGCCGTCTGCGTCGTGACCTTCTCCACAAAGAACTACCTCCACAACGCGGGCTTCGAGAGCTTCGATGTCTCCATGTGGCGGGCGACGGACCTCGGGAAGACTGCCCAGCTGTACCGGGAGGAAAAGGCGGTCGACTCCAAGGAGGGCAAGGCCCACTGGCACTTCTATTCCGCGCCGGCCAACACCGTCCGCTTCACGCTGGAGCAGGATGTCCGGGAGGCGCCGGCCGGGAAGTACACCTATGAGATCAGCGTGATGGGCGGCGACTGCGGCGAGCAGACCGTGTACGCCTACGTGCTGATCAACGGCGCCGAGTTTGCCCGCCAGGACACCGTCTTCACCAAGTGGAACGAGTGGCACACCGCGCGTCTGGCAGATATTCCCGTCGCCGAGGGCGATCTCATCACCGTCGGCCTGTATGTCGAATGCGCCGGCCCGGGGGCCTGGGGAAAGATCGACGACGTCTCATTCAAATAAACGGCGTACAAGTACAGAACACCTCCGGCAGCCTTCCCGGGCCGCCGGAGGTGTTCTGTATTGTCAGGTTTTCAGCGTTTCCGAAAATGTTTCACGTGAAACATTTGCGTTTAGAGCCTGGCCACGCCGCTGTCACGGGCCGCCTGGGCGACGGCCTGCGCGACTGCGGGACCGACCCGCTTGTCAAAGGCCTTCGGGAGGATGTAGTCCACACTCAGCTCTTCGGGGGAAACGAGGTTCGCCAGGGCGAAGGAGGCCGCCTGCTTCATCGCCTCGTTGATGTCACGGGCGCGGACATCCAGCGCCCCGCGGAAGAGGCCGGGGAAGGCCAGGACGTTGTTGATCTGGTTCGGATGATCGCTCCGGCCGGTGCCGACCACGGCAGCGCCCGCCGCTTTGGCCTCGTCCGGCTCGATCTCCGGGACCGGGTTGGCCATCGGGAAGACGATGGGGCGCGCCGCCATGGACCGGATCATGTCCGGGCTGACGATGTGGGGCGCGCTGACGCCGATCAGCACGTCCGCGCCGACCATGGCGTCCCGGAGCAGGCCGGTCACGCCTTCGGGGTTGGTCAGGGCCGCCATCTCCGCCTGGGCCGGGTTCATGTCCACGCCGTCGGCCAGGATGCCGTTTTTGTCCACCATCAGGAGATGCCGTACGCCCAGGTTCATCAGGTGGCGTCCGATCGCGATGCCCGCGCTGCCCGCTCCGTTGATGACCACCCGGACGCTGCCGATCTCCTTGCCCACGGCTTTCAGCGCGTTGATCAGCGCCGCGCCGACCACGATGGCCGTGCCGTGCTGGTCGTCGTGGAAGACCGGGATATCGCAGACCTCCTTGAGCCGCCGCTCGATCTCGAAGCAGCGGGGCGCGGCGATGTCCTCCAGGTTGATGCCCCCGAAGGAGCCGGAGATCAGGTAGATGGTGCGGACGATCTCGTCCACGTCCTTGGACCGTATGCAGATGGGGAAGGCATCGACGTCCCCGAAGGCCTTGAAGAGCGCGCACTTGCCCTCCATGACGGGCATGCCCGCCTCCGGGCCGATGTCGCCCAGGCCGAGGACCGCCGTGCCGTCCGTGATCACGGCGACCAGGTTATGCCGCCGCGTCAGGGTGAAGGACTTGTCATAGTCCTTCTGGATCTCCAGGCAGGGCTGTGCCACGCCCGGCGTATAGGCCAGCGAAAGGTCGTCCCGGTTCTTCACCTCGACCCGGGAGACGACCTCGATCTTGCCCTGCCAGGCCGCGTGCAGCCGCAGGGATTCTTCCGCGTAATTCATATATGCTTACCTCTGCAGCCGGATCTCCCGGCGGCGCAGCGCCGCCTGGTACTCCTGCTTTTCCTCTTCGGTTTCCGGTTCGAAGGCCGGCACCGGCGCGGGGCGGTCGTTTTCATCCAGCGCCACGAAGACGGCGTAGGCGCGGTTGACCAGCGTCCGGGTCCCGTCCAGGTGCTCGACATAGCTGTCTACCCGCACCTCGATGGACGTGCGGCCCGCCCAGGTGACCCGGGCGTCCTGGACCACCGTATCGTTCAGGTAGGCCGGCGCGATAAAGTTCAGGTTGTCCACGCATACGGTGGTGACCGCGCAACGCGTAAAGCGCCGCGCGGCCACCGCCCCGATGATGTCGATCCACGCCATCAGCTGTCCGCCGAAGAGGCGCGGGATTTTATAGCCGTTGCAATGCTGCGGCAGAACGATCTGCACGCCCGTTGTGATGTCTGTCATCGGACATGAACCTTACTCGTGCAGCTTGACCTTGATCCACATGGTGGAATAGATGCTGCGCAGGTCTTCCGGGATGTCATAGTAGACTTCGTCCAGCTCATAGCCGCTGCGGGGAATGTAGGCGACATTGCCCTCATACAGGCCGCCGGGGCTCGACAGGTCTTCCAGCACCTGGGCGTTGACGGAAGCATAGCCCACCGTCTCGGAGATCGCCTTGCTGTTTTCATAATCCAGGATGTAGTTGATGAACACGTTGGCCAGCTTCGGATTGGAGGCATTGGCGGGGATGACCATGTTGTCCACCGCGATGTTGGTGCCCTGCTTCGGAGTGCAGTAGCTCATGTCCTCGTTCTCCAGCATGATGGCCGCGGCGTCGCCGCTGTAGACGATCGCCATCCATTTCTGCCCGTCGATCATGCCGTCGATGACCTCATCGGTCACATAGGAGGGACGGACGTTCTTGTCCATCTGGCGCAGCCATTCGTAGGCGGCGTTCAGCTCGTCCATGCTGGTCGTGTTGGCGGAATAACCGAGCGTCTTCAGGGCCGGCATGAAACCGTCACGCTCAGAGTCATACGCGTACGCATGGCCGGCATAGGCCGGATTCTGGTAAGCGAGCCAGCCCTGTTCTTCCATCTCGTCGGGATCGATCTTCGTGGTATCGAAGATGATGCCGACGGTCTGCCACAGGTAGGGCGCGCTGTAGGTATTGTCCGGGTCATAGGACAGGTTCCTGACGCCGTCCGCCAGGCCCGCCAGGTTGGTGACCACTTCCTTGTCCAGGGGCTGCAGCTTGTTTTCACGGATCAGTCGCTCCACCATGTAATCGCTGGGGAAGAGCACGTCGTAGGACGCGCCGGTCATCAGCTTGGTGTACATATTCTCGTTGGATTCAAAGGTAGAGTAATTGACGCGGACCTTGTACTCATTTTCGAAGCTCCGGATCACGTCCATGTCCATGTACTCGCCCCAGTTGAACACGTTCAGCACGTTGCTGCCGAATTCCTTGACGGGATCATATCCCTCGCCGAAAGCGGACAGGGACACCGCGAGCAGGGTCAGCGCCAGGATGGTTGCCAGCATCTTTTTCATAGTCTTTGTTCCTCCTTTTTGGTCCTTTTCTCTTTGATCATGGGGATCAGGTTGGCCAGCACCAGGATCAGCGTCACGACGACGACGATCAGGGTGGAAAGCGCGTTCACGCTGGGGTTGTACCGCTTCATGGAGTAGACGTACATGGAGATGTTGTTGACGCCGACGCCCGCGGTGAAGAAGGAGATTACGAAATCATCGAACGACATGCTGAACGCGATCAGCGCGCCGGACAGGATGGCCGGATAGATCTGCGGCAGGATGACGCGGGTCAGGGCCTGCCAGGGGTTCGCGCCCAGGTCCAGCGCGGCCTCGGCCACGTTGTCGTCCAGCTGTCGGAGTTTCGGCATGATCGTCAGGATCACGTAGGGGATACAGAAGGTAATGTGCGCCAGGATCAGGGTGGTCATGCTCAGCTGGATGCCGGGCACGATGAACAGCAGCATCAGACCAATGGCGGTGACAATATCCGGATTCATGACCGGCAGGTTGTTCACCTCCAGGATGGCGCTGCGCAGGAGCGGCCTGGCCTTGGAAAGGCCGATCGCCGTGATGGTGCCCACCACCGTGGAGACCGCCGTCGCGATGACTGCCACGACGACCGTGGTACGGAT
>CACXEB010000313.1 GCA_902766515.1 uncultured Eubacteriales bacterium | reverse complement strand
ATCGCGCTGAGCGGCAGCCTGGGCATTCCGTGGCCCTGGCTGCGGCTGTCGGTGATCGGGGCACTGCACTATGAAACCCAGGTGGCGTCCGCGGCCGCGGAGCAGCTGGGCATGAAGCTGTCCGCCGAGGGGATGACGACGGTCGGATTTTCGACGATCGCCCTGCTGATGAGCGTCTGCATCATGTGGGGCATGATCCTGATGACGGTTTTCGGCCGGCGGTACCTGAACAAGCTCTCCGGCGCGAAGTCCCCGGACAGGAAACGCGATGGTCCCGGCTTCGCGGATGTCGCCATGACGGCGATGTTTGTCGGTATGGTGAGCGCTTACCTGGGCTCCTATATCGGCGGGTTCGTGTCCGGAAACGGGCGCTTCCGGTTCAGCGGCAGCCTGACGCCGCTGGTGACCGCGGCGGTGGCGGCGCTGGCGATGGCGGGCTTTACCTGGCTGACAGAAAAGAAGCATATCGAATGGCTGGACGGTTTTTCCGTCGCGGGCAGCATGCTGCTGGGCATGACGGCCGCCGTCCTGATCGGAGGATGACCCATGGCGCCATATGAAAAGTATCTCAAATCGACCCATCGCCTGGGCCGGATCGTCTCTTTGGTGTCGCTCGCGCTGCTGGTCGGCGCCCCGTTTGTCATCGGCGCGTATCTGGGCGCGATGCCGGATCTTTCTGCTGCGGCGCGCGGCTTTCTGGCGGTGGGGCTGGTCTGGACGGTGTCCAGCGTCGCCGAATTCCTGATCTATACGCCGATGCTCGGCGCGGGCGGCAGCTACCTCGCCTTCATTACCGGCAACCTGATCAACATGAAGGTGCCCTGCGCCATGAACGCGCGCGATATCGTCGGGGCCAAAACAGGCACCGCCGAGAACGAGATCATCTCCACGCTCTCCATCGCCACGTCCTCGCTGGTGACCATCCTGGTGCTCGCGGCGGGCGTGCTGCTGCTGCAGCCGCTGACCCCGGTGCTGAGCAGCCCGGCGCTCAAGCCTGCGTTCGACCAGGTCGTGCCGGCGCTCTTCGGCGCGCTGGCGTACAAATACTACCGCCGGGATGTCATGCTGGCGCTGATCCCGCTGGTGGTCATGTCCGCGCTGTATGTCCTGGTGCCTTCGATGATCAATTCCACGTCGATGATGATCATTCCGTCCGGCGCGCTGGCGATCGGCCTGGCCTACCTGAAATTCAGGAAGGAGCAGCTGTCATGACGGCGCTGTGGGTCCTGCTGGGGCTGGTCATCCTGCTGGTCCTCCTGCTGCTGGCGGCGGCCGTTCGCGCGCTGCGCATGCCGGTGAAGCAGGCAGCTTATACGCCTCGTGAGGATGAAGCCGAGGCGCTGGCGCTGGCGGAGAAGCTGTCGCGTATGATCCGGGTGCCGACTGTGTCGGTGCCGGAAAAGGAGCAGCCGGAGATCTTCCACGCCTTTCATGAAACGCTCCGGGCGCTGTTCCCGCTGGTGCACGAGCGGCTGGAAAGGACCGAGATCGACGGCAACCTGCTGTACTGCTGGAAGGGCAGGTCATCGGAACGGCCCCTGGTGCTGATGAGCCACCAGGATGTGGTGCCGGCCGAGGGGGAATGGCTGCATGCGCCGTTCTCCGGCGACATCGCCGACGGCAAGGTATGGGGCCGGGGCGCGTCCGACACCAAGTGCTCGGTCATGGCCTTTTTTGAAGCGGCGGAACGGCTGCTGGCAGAGGGCTATACGCCGCCGCAGGACGTCTATCTCTCCTCCTCCTGCACGGAGGAGTGGGCGGGCGACGGCTGCCCGAAGATTGTCGCGGAGCTGAAGCGCCGCGGCGTCCGGCCCTGGCTGGTGGTGGATGAAGGCGGCGGGATCATCACTGACCCGATCGGCGGCATCCACGGCAATTTTGCCATGGTCGGCGTGTTTGAAAAGGGAAAGGCCGACATCACCCTGACCGCCCGGTCCACGGGCGGCCATGCCTCCGCGCCGGCGCGGCATTCGCCGCTCATGCGCCTGTCGGATTTCGCCCATGCGCTGGAACACCATGACCCCTTCCGCCGCCGCCTGCCGCGGGAGGTCGCGGCCATGTTCGAGGCCCTGGCGCCGTACGCATCCTTTCCGCTCCGGCTGGTGTTCGGCAACCTGTGGCTCTTCCGGCCGGTCCTGCTGCGGCTGCTGCCTTTGATCAGCCCGCAGGCGGGCGCCATGATCCGCACGACGGTGGCGGTGACGATGGCGAAGGGATCGGATGCTTTCAACGTGATGCCGCAGGAGGCGTCGTTTGGCGCGAACGTGCGCTTCATTCCCCACCAGGGCATGGATGAAAGCCTCGCGCTCCTCCGGAAGCTCGCGAAAAAGCACGGCCTGGAGATGGATGTGCGGCACGCGTCCGACTGCAGCGCTGTCACCGATATCCACGGCGAGGCGTTCCAGACAGTCCTCAGGACCATCGATCGGGTATTCCCGGGCTGCCCGGCGAGCCCCTATGTGATGACGGGCGCGACGGATGCGCGGTTCTACCAGGAGATATGCGATGCCATCGTCCGCTTCGCGCCGGTGGTGTACGGTCCGGAGCAGATGCGCGGCATGCATGGCCTGAATGAAAACATCGCCTATGACTGCCTGCCGGGCGCCGTCCGGTTCTACCAGGCGCTGATCCGCGGCGGGGAAGCCGCAGAGGAGGATGAGGCATGACCAGGAAACCGGGATGGCTGAAGAAGCGGTACGCCGTGATGCTGGCCTTCTGGCTGGCGCTTGCGGGAATCGTATCGTCCTTCGCGGAGACGCTGCCTGATCCGGTGCCTGCCGATGAGCCGGCGGCCGGGACGGAGCAGGCGGCAGCACTGCCGGCAGCCTCCCTTCCGGCGGAGGAAGGGGATACTGAACCCGAAGCCGCACCGGAAACGGATGAACTGCCCTCTGACGTTCCCGCGGATGCCCCGCAGGACACGGAGGAAGCCGGGGCGGACGTGGATGCCTTGAACCAGGATGCCCCGGAAGCCGCTGAATCAGCGCTGACGGATACCGAAAGCCCGGAGAAACCGGCGACCGGCGATGAGGGTGAAGCGGGGGAAGGGCCGTCGGAAGCGCCGGCGCCGCAAGTGCCCTGTGAGCCCGATACGGCCGGAACGCCGGAAACGGACGTGCCGGATCAGCCGGAAGCGGCGGTCCCTGCTGACGAAACGGCGGGCCTGGCAACGGAAGCTGGTGAAGAAGAAGCCTCTGATCCGCAAAGCGATGCGGAGGAAGCGGACGAAGTACAGGCCGCGCTGGAAGACGAGGCTGTGATGGAGCCGGAGGAACCGGCCGAAGATACGCAGGAAGGTCCGGCTGACGATCCGGCGGCAGCGCTGGATACGCCGGAAGAGGAAGCTATGGCCGCGCCGGAGGCAACGCCCGGAGGGGCGGAGAAAGGCCTGATTGACGGGCCGGCAGCATTGGGGGATGAACCTGAAGAAACAGAAGCGCCCGCTCCGGCGCCGGAGGAAGCGCAGGATGATCCGGCGGCTGAAACGGAAGAAGGGACCCTGGCGCCCGAGGAAGGCCAGGTGGTCTGCGTGTTCGACGACAGGACAGCGGAAGTCCTGCCTGCGCCGGAAGGGGACGGCAGCATACCGGATGACCTGCTCTATGAATATATTGAGCAGCTGATGCGCGCGTCGCAGACCGCCGGCCTGGTGGCCAACCGCGTCACGGTGGACGACGGCCGGCTGGACGAGGCCTGCCTGGCGCTGT
>CACXEB010000312.1 GCA_902766515.1 uncultured Eubacteriales bacterium | reverse complement strand
CGGTGCGCGAGACGCTTGCGTCCGCGGTGCGTGCGCGATTCAACTACGCCTCCCTTCGTTCCACTTCGCCGGGACGAAAAATGCATCCTGCATCTGTACATGGTTCGGGCGTCAATCAGTATTGGTACTGCTTTCCGTCTGCATTCAGGATCTGGAGGACTTTGTGATGAAAAAGCTCATGGGACTGGCGGTCGCCCTGCTGCTGGCCGTCATCCTGCCGGCCGCCGCGGCGGCGGAGGAAGCGCCCGCCGGGCGGACGTGGACGGTGATGGTCTACATGTGCGGAAGCAACCTGGAAAGCGTCTATGGCGCAGCGACGGCCGACATCCAGGAAATGATCGACGCGGGAACGCGGTCTGATGAGACCGGCGTGCTGGTAATGGCGGGCGGCGCGGTCAGCGCGGGCGGCTCAACCTATTTCCGGGCGGGCAGCACCAGCGTGTATGAGATCGCCTCCGGCCGGTTCCGCCGCCTCTGGGAATCCGAAACGCCGATGAACATGGGGGAATCGGACACGCTGGCCTGGTTTCTGCGCTACGGGCGGGAAACGCGGCCGGCGCGGCATTACGCGCTGATCCTGTGGGACCATGGCGGCGGGCCGCTGGGCGGTGTCTGCTGGGACGAACTGTTTTCAATGGATTACCTGACGGTCGGCGAGCTGACCGCGGCGCTGTCGGCGGCCGGCCTGCCGGAGCGCCTGGACTGGATCGGCTTTGACGCCTGCCTGATGAGCTCGGCGGAGGTGGCGGCGGCGCTGTCGCCGTTTGCGGAATACATGATCGCCTCCCAGGAGACGGAGCCGGCGACCGGGTGGGATTACGCCTTCCTGTCCGGCATGGCCGGGGACGCCGGCGGCGCGGCGTCGGGCAAAAGGATCGTCGACGCCTACTTTGAATCGCTGGCGGGCTCGAAGGACATCCTGACGATGGCCTGCGTGGACCTGGATAAGCTGCGGGACGCGCTGCCGCTCCTGGGCGATTTCTTTGCGCCGATCGGGGAGAGGCTCACGCCGGACGTGTTCACCCGCCTGTCGGGGCTGCGGATGGCTTCCGTCAGCTTCGGCAAGGGGATGCACGGCGTCGGCGCGGGGGGATATGACCTGGTGGACCTGGGCAGCCTGATGTCCCATTACGGCGGCGATCGTTCCGGGGCGGCCGACGCCCTGAAAGCGGCCGTGGTGTACAGCCGCAGCAGCGAGGAGGGCGCGACGGGCCTGTCCGTGTACCATCCCTACGCCAACAAGGAAAAATACCGCCAGTCATGGCGGTCGGACTACCGGAAGCTGGACTTCAGCACCGGTTATGTCCGGTATATGGACCGGTTCGGCACGCTGCTGACGGGCGAAACCGCCGTGGACTGGCGGAACCTGCGGACCGAGGACCTCGGGTTCGATGAAGACGGCAGCCATCAGTTTGCCCTGGCGCTGACGCCTGAGCAGCGGGACAGCGTGGTGTCGTCCCGGCTGGTGATCCTGCAGAACGTGAGGGACGGGATCCGGATGAACCTGGCGCCGGTGGCGGTGGAGACCGCGGGGCTGGCGGAGGACGGCCGGCTGACGGCGCGGTACCGGGGCAGGATGCTGTACGCGGCCGACGCGGAGGAGAACATTCTGGCCGGGCCGATCAGCTTCCTGCTGACGGAGGACAGTGATTACATCGCGGTCCTGGCGCATTATACCGATTATTCGGGCCGTCCCGGCGCGAAGCCGGACACGATGGTCCTGTACCACTGCGACGCGGCGGGCGATACGGGCAACCGTGAAATCCTCCGCCGGTATGTGTACGACGAGACAGCCGGGATTTTTACCAACCGTATCGCCTTTTCGGAGAAGGACTTCACCGACGCGGGAGTTGTGATGTTCCTGCGCGACCTGCCGGACACGGACGGGGCGCTGCCCGGCTTTATGGACTGGGATGGTTACGAAGGCTACCTGGAGCGGGTGATCCGCCCGCTGACCGGGTGGCATTTCCGGATGATCGATCATCGCCGGCCGACGGGCCTGTATGCCATGTTTGAAATCACGGACAGCCAGCAGAACACGTGGTGCAGCCAGCCGGTGCGGATGATGAATCCGAGCGAGCAGGCGTTTGAAATGACGCCGGACGCTGTAATGTCGGCGGGCTGTACGCTGCGCCTGTCGGCAGCGCTGAACGAGGACGACCAGGTGCCGCAGTTGAAAATTACTTTTGACCTGGCCAACGGTTCGGGGCGGAAGGTGGCGGCGAACGTGACGCAGATCGTCCTGAACGGTGAACGCTCGATCCGGAACAGCCTCACCCTGACCGGCCTGGAGGACGGCGGCAGCGACCGGGTGACCCTGTCCCTGAACGGGGAGGACCTGCGGGGACTCGAAACGGTCACCAGCCTGGATTTCGTGCTGGACATTCATGAGGACGGGTATTCGGAGGAAGATCCTGTGCTCCTGCCTGTGCACGCGGAGATCAGCGGCTGCGACGTGTCCGGCTTTGCCCTGCCGCTGCCGGAACCGATCGCAGCGGTCGAATCGGACGGGCTGACCTGGCAGCTGCGGGCGCTGGAACAGGCGGAGGACGGCAAGATCAGCGTGCTGCTGTACCTGTATAACGGGACGGACCAGCCGGTCGATGAGAGCGGCATGCTGTTCATCGACGGCGTGTGGGCCCAAAACGATGTCTACCTGACCGCGCAGCCCCATACGGCCTGCCTGACCGCGTTCGAGGCGGAAAACCGGGTGACGCTGAGCAGCCGTACCCTCCATGTGGCGGGCAACAGCAACCTGTACCTGATGAGCGTGGACGGCCTGCTGGAGCGCGCCGGCATCGACCGGATCAGCCGGCTCGACCTGTTCCGGGGCATGGACGGCTACGCTGAAGGCAGCGGGGAGACGGTGACCTTCACCCTGCCGGAGCCGGTCCCGCTGAATGCGGCCGGTCCGGCGGCGGATGCGCCCCTGATCATGGGAGCGGTCTCCGCGGAGCTGGCGGGTGTCTACGCGGCGGATGACGGCCTCGCGCTGGCGGTCACCTTCCGCAACGATTCGGACCGGGTAGTCCGGATCAGCCCCGACCGGCCCACCCTTAACGGGACGGCGCTGGCATTTGAGCTCTACCGTCCCGTCATGCTGCCGCCCCATACGCGGATGACCCGGTTTCTGGCGCTGAAAACAGACGTGCCGTCGGCGGCGGAACTGTCGCTCGTCTTCCGGGAGAGGAACGCGCTGAGCTCGGAGGCCGTGGTCCGGCTGCCCGAAGCGGCGGTCCCGGGCGGCACCTACCTTTCGGCCGACCGCCTGGACGTGACGCCGGGGGCCTGGGCCGAACGGGTGATGGCGCTCTCTGAGACGGTGCGGATGCCGGAAACGGCCCCCGCGTCCCTCCGCGTAACGGTGACAGTGCCGGCCGAGGAGGCGGAGCGGGTGGACTGGGTCAACGTTGCCGTCTGCCTGCTCGGCGAGGAAACGGTCACGGATGAAAACGGCGAAGAGCGGACCCTCCCGGCGACGCGGAGCCTCGTCGTGGCCTCCCTGGCGCCTGACGGCGCGAACACCTATGCCGTTGAGCTCAGCGGCCTCTGCCTGACCGCGAACGGCCAGCCGCTGAGCATCACCGAATCCATCCGGGAGGGCGGCGGCTGGGAGCTCAAATGCAGCAGCGACCTCTACTATTACCAGGATCCGGACAGCTTCCGGCCGACCGGGCAGGGGCTGTTCTGGGACGGCGGCTTTGCTATGATCGCTGATATTTCGCTGGCGATCGACTGCTCATCCGGCCGCGTTGTCCTCGTGGAAAACCGGTCGGAGCTTGACAACTGGGCGGACTACAGGGATGACCGGACGAATTATCCCGTGGACGAGGTCGCGCTGGCAGCAGTCGAAACCCGGGTCTGGCTGGGCACGGACCGGCTGGCTAACGCCTATACCATCGACTACAGCGATGCCGTCGCCCTGCCCCTGGACGAAGGCGTGGTCCTTGCCCTCGAGCCGTATGACCTGACTGACGATAAGCTCTGCCTGTATTACACCCTGCAGTACACCGACGGCACCCGGAAAGAATGGATCACCGACGGCCTGGAAGCGGCGGGGTTTACAGTTCACGAGTAAAGCAAAGACAGGAAAAAGGAATCAGTGAGAGACGAAGGTTGGGGTAACTGCGAACCGGACCAACTCTCCTCCTAATGCGGGAGGCCGCAGGCCGAACCGTCGTCGTTTTCCTCAGCCATCCAATCTCACGGCTCACCGACGTACCAAACTGTCCTCTGCGGCACGGAATCCCGGAGTCCGCCGGTTCACCCGGCGGATGAGGCCGCAGGCCGAAACCCGGCTG
>CACXEB010000311.1 GCA_902766515.1 uncultured Eubacteriales bacterium | reverse complement strand
ACCTTTGACAGCCTGATCAGCGTTTCCGCATCGGGCATTGTGCGGTTCGTTTCCCAATGGGAAACGGCCTGCCGCGATACGTTCATCGCCTCCGCCAATGCGTCCTGCGTGATGCCCTTCGCCTTGCGGGCTTCCCTGATCTGTTCGCCAATGCTTGCCATTGTAAAACCATCCTTGTACGTGGGTGCCTGCTTATTTTAGCACAAGCCCGTCGATTTCTCAATACTCGCGGATATTTCCGCTTCCAGCAATTGACAAATTGAGGGTCAGAAAACGCCGCGCCTGAATGCAGACGCGGCGGCAGTGGTTTTGAGGGTCAGGGGATCAGCTCGAAGCGGTAGAAATCACAGGCGCCGGCGCCGGTGAAGCGGAAAAAGAGAGGGTGGATGCCGACAGGGACGGCAGCGGGTGCGGAGACAGTGATCTGCGGGCCCTCGGCATGGATTGGGAGGGTACAAATGACGGCGGCAAAGTCAGGGGTGAGCGCCGCCTCGAATCGGCCGTCACAGTGACCGCCGACGGTGACGCACAGCGCGCTCAGGGTATTGATGTCAAAGTATTTGAAGCCTGCCACTGCGCCATCGGTCATGTTCGCGACGTACTGGACGGCACTATGGTCGTCGTCCTGCTTGTCCTGGGTCAGGTAGGGGTGGGCCTGTTTATCGAATTTCCGGTCGTAGCGGACAGTGCCGGTCCTGCCCCAGAGGTTGCAGGCGATACAGGCGGGGTAGCTGCCCCCGCCCCGGAGCGGCCCGCCGTTCAGGCCGCAGCTGGTCACCTCCGCCTGGCGGAAACCGCCGTCGGGCGTGCGTTCGAGCTTTTCGGCGCAGGCCTGGCGGGAATACGAGTGCCGGTTCGTCTGGCGGTGGTAGAAGATATACCAGTCGCCGTTCAGCTCCACCATCCCTCCGTGGGTGTTGCCCAGGTAGTTGGCGGCGCGGTGCTCGTCCGTGTTTCCGTCCAGGTACAGGTCGCCCTGGTCCACCAGCGTACCGCCGAAGCGGAATTCTCCGTCCGGGCGGTCGCTGACCGCGTAGCACAGCTCGTGGTTGTTGGCGGAGGAATAGACAAACACGTATTTGCCGTCGATCTTGCGGATGGACGAGGCCTCGAAGAACTCATGCCCTTTGAAATCCGCCGGTGGATCGTTCGTTTTGAGGGGAAACAGCAGTTTCGGTCCGGCCTTGATCGTAAGCATGTCCTGTTCCAGCTCCAGCACCACGCCGCCGCTTTGCCTGTGCCCGCGGAAACGGCTGAGCGCGGCGGGCACCTTCGTCTGGAAACCCGAGTACAGGTACACGCGGCCGTCATCGTCGGTCAGCACGCCGGGGTCAAAGGGAAACTCGTCGCCTTTCCTCCGCCCCCAGACGGTGCCGTCTGGGTAATGGACGTGGCCATAGAACCGGTACTGCCCATCAGGCGTATCGCACACCGCAACACCCATCACGCCCAGGAAATCGTAGGCGTAGTACAGGTAATACCGCCCGTCCGGACCGACCGTCACGTCCGGCGCGAACAGGATGCGCAGGCCCAGCCGGTTCATGGGGTCCTGGTTCTTGCGGTAGATCACGCCTGAGCACGTCCATCGGCTCAGGTCGCTGACCGGCGCGGACCAGCACACGTAGTCGTTCAGGCAGAAAAGAAAGCCGTTGAAGCGGTCATGTGAACCATAGACGTACACGCGATCGCCGAACACATAGGGTTCACCGTCCGGAATATACTCCCAGGACGGGAGGTAGGGGTTGAAGACCTGGTTTTGCATGAAACGGACTCCTTTCGCCAAACGCCGATACGTTTCATTGTCCATGATAAACGCCTGTGTGCATTCTGACAGGCGCGTCTTTCAAAAATCGGCCCGCCGGTAGGAAGCCGGCAGGCCGATCAGCGGAAACGGGATTACTTGGCAGCCCAGTAAGCGGCGGCATCCGCCAGCCAGGCTTCCTCGGTTTCAAAGGCAGGGGTGCTGCTGCCGGCAGCCATCGTGGAGCGTACATACTGGCCGCCGTCGGCGAAGCCCAGGCAGAAATCCAGGCCGAAGGTGAAAACGCCATCTTCCTCGATCAGGTCATAAGTGTAGTCCACCGTGCGGACGTCGCCATGGGTGATCATGTTTTCAATGGTCGCGCCTTCATAGCTGTAGCTGGTGAAGGCGAGGAAGATTTCTTCACCGTCCATGTTGGCCCAATAGCCGTAGTAGTAGTAAGTCACGCCATCACCTTCCGTGCTCTGGGCCATACGGGCGAAGCCGTCCTCATAGAGGTCGATCTTCAGGGAGACATTCTTTTTGCTGGTCTCGGGGTCGCTCACAGCGGTGAACTGGTAAGCGACGGCTTTGCCGGACACATCCTCCTGCATGCTCTGCTCAGGGGTGTATTCCTGCCAGACTTCATAGTCAGTGGTGGGGGTCTTGTATTCCGCCAGGGCGGTGCAGGCGAGGGACAGGATGGCAATCAGGGCGATCAGGGTGCGGAACAGGTTCTTCATGGTTTTTTCCTCCTTTAATCTTTCAACACCGTATCGGTGCTTGAATCGAAATGAGTCAGCGGGTTTTGCGGCTGCCGGCAGCCAGGGCGGCGATACTGAGGGCAACGGCCAGTACCAGCGCAACGCAGGTGAGGATGAAGAACACGGACAGGCCGGTGTTCATCACGTCGCCTGTAAGGTAGAAGGCCACATAGCTGGCACGGCCGGCTGCAAAGGCCGCGGCGGCGGCGGCCAGGGCGGTGAAGGCCAGGAGCGAAGGAACGTGGAGCACATCCTTGAAGGCGGCAATCACGCCCAGCACGAAGGCCGCAGCCAGCAGGATCGTCACCAGGGGCACGTTTTCGGTGCTTTCAAAGGATGACGCGGTCAGCACACGGAAAAAGATCAGGCTGAGCGCGGTCAGGACGGGCACGGTCAGGCTCAGGGCGAAGCCCCGGC
The DNA here is from genome assembly GCA_902766515.1 of uncultured Eubacteriales bacterium. Next base: position 5,475 of record CACXEB010000311.1, on the reverse strand, counting down.
CAATTTCAGGCTTACGCATGGCTTCCTTCCTCCTTTTTGTTGGCGCTGATCAGGTAAAGCACGGTGGAAAGCAGCGCAGCGAGGCCGAAGAGGATCTCCAGCGCCAGGAGCGCGGGCTGCCACCAGGGGGTCACGGTTACAATGCGGTCATTCGCGGATTGGCCGTTCATGGCCGAGCTGTTGACGAAGGCGTACAGCACGCGGTGTGCGGCCTCGCGCATGGCGACGCGCAGCGCAGGATCATTCCTGAAGGCTTCCGCGGACAGCGTGGTGTTGACGTAGGAGCCGCTTGCCGCGTCGAAGGTACCGTTGTTCATCATGGTGGAGGTGCCGGCGGCGATGATGGCATTGCCATCATACAGACCGGCAGTGGGAGAGTTCAGGTCGGTGATGACGAAGCAGTCGCTGCCCCATTCCTGTCGCAGCACGGTGGTCATCAGGTCGTATTCCGCCGCGGTACCGAGCACGCCCAGGCGGTTGTAGGAACCCATCAGGCCCATTGCCCCGCCGTAGGTCATCAGGCCCTCGAAGCCGCGCAGCATGTTCTCGCGCAGATCCTGCTCGGTCACAAAGGTGGCCACGCCGATGCGGTTCTGTTCCTGGTCATTGGCGGAGAAGTGCTTGACCACCATCACCAGGCCCTTGCTCCAGCCGCCCTTGACCTGTTCCGCGCCAATCAGGCTGTTGAGCACGGGGTCAGCGGAATAGTATTCGGTCGCGCGGCCGCCGTAGGGTGTGCGGTGCAGGTTGGTGCCAGGGCCGTAGAGGAAGCTCGCCCCGCAGTACAGGCTGTCCTCGCCCATCATCTCGCCCTCGGCGAGGGCCAGCGCCTTGTTGAAGGTGGAGGCCAGGGTGGGCTCGGAGGTGTAGAAGCTCGCGTCCATGGGCACCAGGTCGACCTTTTCTTCCGTGATGCCATCACTGACCATATAGGAAGCCCCGATGGGCTGCCGGTCAGTGCCGACTTTACTGTACAGGTAGGGGATGTTCAGGCCGGTGGGCGAATCGCCGCCAATGATCTCCAGGAAGGAGACGGACGGCGCGGCGCTGATGCGGTAGCGGCCATTGGCGACGAGCGCCACAATGTCCTCGACGGTCAGGTTGTCCAGCAGCGTGTTCCAGTACTCATCCTGATAGGGGCGTCCGCGCATCATTGCGGCGGAAAGGACGGTGCTGCCGTCGCCGGTCTTCACGTCGTACACCCGGATGCGGGAGGCGGTGTCGTTGTACTTGCCGTTCTCGTACTTCTTCTTGTCATTGAGGGCGGCTTTCAGTTTGTCCCCGGCGGTCAGCTGAATGGTCTCGGGCCAGGTACCCTGCCAGTCGCTGCGGCTCAGGTAGGTGATGCGGTCGGCCTCGTCCACCCAGTAGTTGATGTCGGCATCGGGGAAGCGGACGCGGATGGCCTCGCCGGTATACACGGACCTGGCATAGGTATCGGCGTCAGTCTCCGCCTGATTCCAGGTATAGGTCAGGGCAGCCTGTCCGGCCACGTTCGCGCCCTTGGCGGCCAGGATGTTGTTGACCGCGTCATGGGCGTTTTCGCCAAGGGCCAGGTAATAGTCGCCCGCTTCCATGATGTAGGTACCGTAGCCATGGGTGTCGAAGGATGCCAGCCACTGCATCGGCAGCGTTACCGTCACGGTTTCCGAAGCGCCGGGAGCGAGTTCCGCGGTCTTCTCAAAGCCCATCAGCTGCACAGCGGCCTTTTCGACCAGGTGCTCCCGGTCATAGTCCGTGTAGGGGGACTGGCCGTACACCTGTACAACCTCTTTGCCGGGCATGTCGCCGGTGTTGGTGACCTTCACCTGCACGGCGGCGGTGTGGGCAGCATTATCGAAGGTCACACCCAGCAGCTCCTGGGTGAAGGCGGTGTAGGAAAGACCGAAACCGAAGGGATACAGCACATCATCCTCCCAGCGCCAGCCGCCGAAGGAGGCGTTGCCCCGGTTCAGCACACTGTCCTCGTAGCGGGTCTCGTAATACTTGTAGTCCTTGTAAATGCTTTCGGCGTACACCACGTAGGTCTTGGCCTGGGAGGCCATGATCTTGGAGGCGTTGGTATAACTGTGGTCGCCGTAGTTCTGCATCGCGGCGGAGGCATGGGAGTCAGCGGCCACGGTCTCGATCGTACGGCCGGAAGGTGATGCCTTGCCGGTGATCACATCCGCGAGTCCGTAAGCACCGCGGTAGCCCGCGTTGCCCAGGTGCAGGATCGCGCTGATGCCAGGATCGTTCTGGAGGGACGCGGCTTCGGGGTAAAAGTCACCGCTGAGCAGCACCAGGACCTTCCCGGAAGCGGCTTTGGCCTGCGCAACCAGCTTGGTTTCAGCGTCGGTGAGGGCAAGCCCGCCATCCGGCATGTCCGCGCCTTCACCGGCAGAGCGGCCGATGACGACCAGCGCGGCATCCGCCTGTGTGCCTTCGGTGATGACATTCAGGCCGTCATATTTGAGCGCCTGCTCAACAGTCGTGGCGTTGGCCAGGTCCGCGGCGTTCATGCTGCCGCCGCCGTGGGCCAGCGCCTGCATAAAGCTGCCGCCGCCCAGCACCAGTATGGTGCCGCTTCGGATCGGCAGGGCCTGGTTCTCGTTCTTGAGCAGGACGGTGCCCTCCCGGCCGATCTGGCGGATCAGCGCAGCTTTGGCCTGGTACTGCTCCTCAAGAGAGTTGTAGACAGACTTGAAATACTGGGTATCCTCGTTCTCCGTACCGGTGGCCTTTACGATGCGGCTTGTCTCTATGCCGAGGGTGGCGTTGATCAGCGCCGTGTACGTGCCGGCCACGCCGCTGCCTGCTACGGTGAATGCGGTCAGCAGGATGAACACGACCGTCAGCGTGCGCCAGAGACCGGTCTTGGGGTGTTTCATGGTCTTTCCTCCTCCTTTTTGCGCGAACGTTGATTTCAGCCGTATCTTATCTGATGAAGAAATAATTGCAATAGAAAACGCCCAACCTTGCATGCTGGGCGCATAAACTTGCATTCTTATTCCGATTGGGCCGGGCGGAAAGCTGTGTTTGTCCTATTGGGGGGTCGGCAGCAGGATCTTGAGGGAGAAGATGTTTTCATCGGTGCTGATGCTCAATTCGCCCTGGTACCTGCCGACCAGGTACCGCATGCTCTTGATGCCGTACCCGTGGTAATCCTTGTCCGCTTTGGAGGTGGCGGGCAGCCCGTCCGTGAGTGTCAGCCGGCTGCCCTGGTAATAGTTCTCCACGCAGATGGAGGTCATCTCCATCGCGCCGATCACCGTCAGGGTAATGATGCGCATCTCAGGGTCCTCCACCAGGCGCACGGCCTCGACCGCGTTGTCGATGGCGTTGCCGAACAGGGAGTAGATGTCGGTCGGCTCCATGAAGGCCAGGCGCTTCCCGTCCGCCACGCAGTTCAGGTGAATCTTTTCTTTCTGGCAGATCAGGCCCTTTTCAGCGAGCAGCAGGTTCAGCACCTCGTTGCCCGTGTCCACCCGGGAATCATAAACGTCGATCAGCTCGCGGATACTGTCGATCTCGCGCCGGGTGCTGTCGGATTGCTGGGCGGAGATCAGCCGGAGCAGGTGGCGCATATCGTGGCATTTGATGTTCAGCATCCGCACCGTTTCCTGCGACAGCGACAGCTGCTTTCGCTCCTGGTTCCACATCTCCCGGATGACCGCCGCATCGTGCTTCATCTCATCCATTCTGAAAATGTTGTGCAGGATGATGAGGGCGCAGACGCAGGCAACCAGATCGTATAGATCGATAATGACCTGCTGCATCCCGATTCCTGTCTTGTTATACCGCCACAGCGCCATCAGCGCTACGGTACACAGCAGGATGAGCCCGCTGACCGTCACGATTTTGCGGTTCGCCATATACCTGGCCGTGCCGTGATGGATCTCCCGGGTGAAGCACAGCACCATCACACCGAAGGTCAGGATGAGGGCAGCCATGTACACCGCATTGTAAGCCGCACCCTTTTCAAGACTGGTCAGCACAATCAGCGCGTCAAAGACGCGGTTGAAGCTATGCTGGGCCGCGTAGGCTGCCGCGCCGCAGTAGAGCGCAGAGAGCGGACCGCAGTCGATACAGGCATAGACCGTCAGGAGGCCGAGGCCGAACAGCACGAGATAGCGCAGGATGTACAGGGCAGGGATAGCCGCCCACTCGCTGTTCCACTGGCGGGAAAGGAGCATGCTGACCGCCAGCAGGGGGATCAGCCGGAACCAGAAGCCCTTCCGCCGGGGCAGGCGCACCACCATCGGCACAAGGAAGAGAAAATATTCCAGCAGGAATTCATATCGCGGGAACTTCAACAGCCACTGATCGAGCACGTTCACAGGTTTTTTCCCTCCCCCAGCCAGATGTTCAGCTCCTGCATGAACTGCTTTTTCTTCGGATGGCTGATCTGGATGGTTTCACCGTTGATCAGCCGGATGTCGTAGCCGAGCACGGACTGGATGGCACGGGGGTTCACCAAGTAACAGCTGTTGCAGCGCAGGAAATTGCTGCCGCGGAGGGCGGCTTCCGTTTGTGCCAGCGACCCTGTCGCGCTGATGGGCTCCCCGGCCACATGATAGGTCAGCATATGCCGGTTGACCTCCACATACAGGATGGAACGGACAGGCAGGCGCACGAAGCCCTGCCGCACACTGAGGGTCAGGTATTCCTCCGTGCGCGTTTGCAGGATCGCCATGCACTTGCGCATCCTGAGCAGAAAATCATAATAGCTGACCGGCTTTAAGATAAACCCGGCGGCATTCACGTCGTACCCCCGGACCGCATATTGGGCCATGTTGGTGACGAATACCAGCAGAACGCTGCCATCCTTTTTCCGCAAGGCAGCAGCGGCTTCCATGCCGTTGATTCCCGGCATCTGAATATCCAGAAAAACCAGGTCAAAGTCTGACCTGTACTGCTCAATGAAGCTGGCGGCGCTGCTGAATTCCGTGATCCGGAAGCTGTCGGAGGGGGCGTTTTCCTGAAAATAGCGGTGAATGTGGCCTTTCAGCAGGGCTGCATCCTGCTGCTCGTCCTCCACGATCGCCAGTCGGAAAACCATGCGCTCACCTCCGGGATTCATTCGTTGGAATTCATCAGTTCTTGCGCTTCTATTCTAATGGATTCTTCTCCGGATGTCAATTTGCGGTGACGAGCGCCTTGCTCACCTTTCAGCCGGCGATTCATCATTCCTTCCGGGTTACTGTTCACGGGAGCTGCAAAGCAGGATAATAAAAGGCGTGAAAGAGAAACGACGGGATTACCTCTGGTATCTATCCTCACAGCTCAACGACGTACCAACCTGTCCTTTGCGGCACGGAATCCCTGAGTCCGCCGGTGTATCCGGCGGATGAGACCGCAGGCCGAAACCCGCAGGGCGATGGGATGGGAGCGCCGCAGAGGACGTGCCGAGGGGAGCCGCGAGGGGGCACACCCTCGCGTACAATCCGCAGCAGCGGCATGTACGGTGCGAGGATGAAATCGCGTCAGCGATTT
>CACXEB010000310.1 GCA_902766515.1 uncultured Eubacteriales bacterium | reverse complement strand
TGAGCATCCGCGCAGCGGATAGCGAAACATCTGTTCTGTGGCAGGTGAAGACAGTTGGAAATCGGGTGTTTAGTGATTGTATCAACCCGGGGCGCGTTTAAGAATGCCCATGTTGTCTGTTGTCTTTCCTGCTGATAGGATTCTTCGCTATCCGCTGCGCGGATGCTCAGAATGACAGGGAAAGTTGTGCCCGGAAATGTTTGCAGTTGCAGGCGTTTATTGTGTTTCAGGGCTGTCGCATAACAATTGAAAACCGTTTTGTATTCTCTTGTCGGGTTCTTTTACACCATCCACAGTGTCCGGACCGCGCTGCCGATGATGCGCCGGGTGACCGGCGCTGATACACAACGATGATCTATGGGATACGCTGATCCGTCACCGGGAGAGCTCCTCCTGTACGCAAGTACGCGTTTTAGGGGCTGGAAAGCGTCCTATAGCGTTTTGGCCGGGTCTTGCGCTTGCGTCCCTGTTAGCGTCTGCACGGAATTTCTACCGACATTTGTACCGACATTTCTACCGACATGACGCCTCGTTGCTCCTGCCGCTCTGACAGGAGTTTTCCCGTTTGCGGCGAAAATAACAGGTGTAGGTTTGGGAACCGGCTTACGCCCGGCCCGGATCGGTTTCGATGGAAGCGGCCGCTGTACCGGGATTTCCCGGGAGAATCACGCTCAATTCAACGTATTCAGGAGAAGATGACATGGAGAAGAAATGCAGCAAATGCGGCGGGGAACTGATTGAGGGCGCTTTATTGGATGGCCTGAGCTTTCATTCCGTCATCTATACGCCGATGGAAGACCTGACGAAAATCAGCAAAGTGAAAACCGGTGTGATCTGTGATGCCTGCACACAATGCGGAAGCATCGAAAACCTTCGCGTGGAAGATCCCTCGCTATTGAGAAAGAACAACTGAACCGGAAATGGATTGCGCCATTCCGGCCTGATGAGGAGACAGTCAATGAAACAGACGATATATCCCGCAACGGTCGATCATGTCACCCGCTATGGCGAAATCTATTCCGCCGCCTTCTCCGGGGAGCCCTGGAATGACCCGTGGAAACCGGAAGACGCCGTCATTCACGTGCGGGAGCTGCTGGAAACAAAAACATCCTACGGGCTGGAGTATGTGGAGGACGGAAAAGTCGTGGGCTTCCTGGTCGGCACCTCGATGCTGTTCCACTATGGCCGTACCTTCGAGATCAACGACCTGGCGGTCGATCCTGCCTGCCAGGGACGCGGGATCGCGCGTCAGCTCCTCGAACGGTGCAAGCAGGATATGAAAGCGCGGGGGATCGTCGGGATCCACCTGATCACCAGCGGGACCGGATTTCTCCCGGCGTTTTATGAACGGCATGGGTTCGAGCGTGAGAACGAAGTGATCCTGATGGGCATGGAGCTGTGAGGGCAGCCGCTGTACAGGCGGAACTGTGAACCGGAATTCGGGGGAGGGAAATCAGGTGAATGATGATCATGAGGAATTCTGGAACGCGTTGGATGAGCTGGTAAACACTTCCGAAATCGTCATCGACAGGCCCAGGGGATCTGCCCATCCCAGGTTTCCGGATTTCATCTACCGGGTTGACTACGGTTACCTGAGGGATACTGCCTCGATGGATGGCGCAGGGATCGACGTGTGGGTTGGAAGCGGCGGGAAAACTGTCGATGCCATCATGTGCATTGTCGATTTGATGAAGCGGGACTCCGAGATCAAGATACTGATTGGCTGCACAGAAGCGGAAAAGATGGAAGTATATAAAACGCATAATGAAACGCAGTATATGAAAGGCGTTTTGATACGCCGCCGGGCCAAGGATCAAAAGGGGATTGGAAGGGGCGGATGAGAATGGTGACGAAACACGTGGTCGTGCTGCCTTACGATGCGCAATGGGAACAGGCTTTTATACGTATCAGGGACGAGATTCAGGAAGCCCTTGGTCCGCTGGCCTTAAGCATTGAGCACGTGGGAAGCACTTCCGTGCGGGGGCTGTCCGCAAAACCGATCATCGATATCGATGTCGTCATCCGGGATGATACTGTGTTTGATGCGGTGGTGGCCGCGCTGGAAGCAATCGGCTATCACCATGAAGGGGATCTGGGCATTCCCGCGCGGGAGGCATTCAAGTATGACGGCAAGGAGCATCTGCAGAAGCACCACCTGTATGTCTGCCCGCAGGATTCCGCGGAATTAAAGCGGCACATGGCCTTCAGGGACTATCTGCGCGCCCATCCGGAAGCGGTGCGGGAATACAGCCGGATCAAGGAAGAAGGCGCTGCGCGCTATCCGGATGACATTGAGCAGTATATCCAATACAAATCTCCCTTTATCGAAACGGTCTACAGGGAGATCGGCGTTTGATCAATCCGGATTTGCGGGAGAAAGCGGCAATGGTGTTGAACCGGATGATCCCCGGGACAGGGTCGGCGATCGTCACGGTGACAGTATTATCAGACCCTGTGCCGGTCAGGTAATGACAGCAAGGAGGTATCCTCATGAGCGACGTTTATGCGCCGCCATTCCGGATCACGGATGAGATGACGAATCTGGTGATCGAAATCGGCGAACTGGTTGGCAGGCTGTCAGTGGATCCGTCGCTGTCCCTGACGCCAAGATTGCGGAAGGAAACGCGTATCCGCTCCATTTATTCCTCCCTGGCGATCGAGCAGAACACCCTGTCCCTGGACCAGGTCGCGGATGTGATCGAGGGACGTCGGGTGTTGGGGCCGCCCGAAGATATCCAGGAGGTCAAAAACGCGCTGGATGCGTACCGGCATATGGATACCCTGGATCCCTGCGCACTGGATGACCTGCTGGCTGCCCATCGGATGATGATGCGGGGGCTGATTGATGAAGCCGGGACCTTCCGTACCGGGAACGTGGGGGTATTCAGCAACGGTCAGATGATCCATAAAGGCGCGCCGCCGGAATTGGTGCCGCAGCTCATATCACAGTTGCTCGGCTGGCTGAAAAACACGCCGACACATCCCCTGATCAAGTCCTGCGTGTTCCATTATGAATTTGAATTCATTCATCCGTTTGCGGATGGCAACGGCCGCGTGGGCAGGTTCTGGCAGACGCTGATCCTGCAGCGATGGAAGCCGGCGCTGGCCTGGCTGCCGGTGGAAACCCTGATCCACGAGCATCAAGGGGAGTATTATGATACGCTGAACCAGGCCAACCGCCATAACGACGCTACGGAGTTTGTCGTCTTCATGCTGCGGCTGATCAGTAAAGCGCTGCGGGATATCTGCAACCGGCAATTGCAGCATGTCGGTATAAATGTCGGTATAAATGACGGACATCCGGCAGAAACGATTCTGATGATCATCAGGGAACAGCCGAAGGCTACAGCAGGCAGTCTTTCTGAATTGACCCATCTTTCCAAACGCCAGGTCGAGCGGATACTTGCCGCGCTGCGCCAGCAGGGCAGGCTCGTCCGCCACGGCGCGACCAAAAGCGGTTATTGGGAAGTCGTGGACAGGAAGTGAGGAGAGGTTCGCGGCCCTTTCCGTCAGGTACGCTTGTACGTGGTTTTGGAGTCACATCCTATGCGTTTTCAGGCGTGGTCCGCGCTGTCGTGAAAGCCAGTACCGTCTCGACATCGCTGTAAGGATGCCTGACCGGCTGGAAGGGTTCGGTCACCCTGTTCCACAATGCCTTCGCGCCGGTATTCTTTTCGTTGTACTTGATTTCCCAGCTTCCCGGATAGGATGCCAGGATCAGCGACGCGGCGTCATACCCGATATGCTTTCTGCGGAACGCCGGAAAGATCGTAAACTCGGCCATCACATGGTCAGGATGCGCCCCGATGTAGGAATACGGATTGATCATGGCGAACCCGGCAAGGGTGTCATCACGGCAGATCAGCAGGGCAGTCCGCGCCGGCTCCCGGAAATACGCGTCAAAGTAGCCGTAATGGTAATTGCCTTCGCCGTCCATCTCGTTATCGTAGTAATGGGTCATCTCATAGAGATACTTCTGATGGATATTCCACAGCAGGCTGCGCTCTTCGGGTCTGACTTTCCTCAGCTGGATCATATCGTCACCTTCCTCAATCTGATTTCACATTATTTATACCATAACGGCGGGATGAATTCAATTGCCGGCGATTCAATGTCATTGTATTTCCTGCCGTGTCAGCCGAGTTTGCCAACCCGCGCTGCGTTTGCGGACGTCTCCATTGTCTGGCGAGTTTCCCCTGACCGTTTTACTTTTCGCTTGATAAATCACACCGGCCATGCGATAATAAAGGATTGAAGGGGACGGGGGAATCATGGCGGCGTCCGTTCCCGGAAAGACAGCCCGGAGCCGCGCGGGCAGGGGGAATGACATGAAGAGAGTGATGTGCATACTGCTGGCGCTGTGCCTGCTGGCCGGCATGACGGGCGCGATGGCCGACGGTCCGCGGGAGGGGAAACCGTGGCCCAATCCGGAGCTGCCCGGCAACCTGCCGGACCACCGGCCGGCGGCGGAAGAGGATTATTACCTGTACGTCAACTTTGACCGCTATGGCCAGGTGGATACTACGCTGGACGTGGGCAGGAGCATCACGATGAAAGTCAGGGAGAACCTCCGGTCCGCGGTGGAGAAGGGTGAAACGGCGGACGCAAAAGCGCTGGGCATCCTGATCGGCCTGCTCGAGGACGGAGCGCGCCGGGAGCGCGAAGGCATGGAGCCGCTGATGTCCCGCGTCCGCCGCGTCCGTGAAACGAAATCGCTGGAGGAGCTTTCCGCGCTCTGCCGGGAGGACGGCTTCCTCATCGGGTATCCGTTCGCGAGCTACGTCATCCTCCAGGGGGTCAAGGCCCCGGACAAGTTTATCCTGACGCTCCAGATCGCGTCGCATGTGCCGAACGAGGAAGTCGAGGATGAATGCGATGAGGTGCTGCTGGACAAGCAGCGGACGGAAGAGCGGCTGGTGCGGCTCGGATACGACGCGGAGACCGCGCACAAGCTGACAGAGCGCCTCGTCAGCTACCAGGAGGGCGGACAGGACATCGAAGCTGACTCTTTTGAAGAGGACCAGCGCTGCCTCACCGCGGCGGAGATCCGTTCGACCTGGCCCCTGCTGTACGACCAGATGGTCGGTCACGGGATGTTCGAGGGCGTCGCGGAGGACGCCGCGGTTTTCCAGACGTCGGACATGTCCGCCTTCCGGGCTGCAAACCGCGAATGCCGTGAGGAGAACCTGGACCTGATCCAGGCGATCGTCTGCCTGGGGATGTTCGAGTACGCCTGGGATTACCTGGACCCGGACACCTATGCGTGGGCGCATCGCCTGGACAATGCCCCGGACCTGAAGGACGCCGCCTGGAATTACCTGCGGAACACTGCCAGGTACCTGGCTGAGCAGGTGTACGCGTATGGCTGCCTGCCCGAGGGGATGCGTGAGAAGGTGATCGCGCTGTCGGAGGAATACCGGCAGGCGCTGGAGGATCGGATGCGCCATCGCTCCTGGCTGTCCGAAGCATCCAGGCAGGAGGCGGCGAAGAAAGCCGAGGAACTCCACGTGGTCACGCTTGGTTCGCAGAAGCGGGTCGATTACGCGCCGCTGCTGGAGAAGCTCAGCGCCGGCGATCCCAGCCTGCTGGAAGCGGCTGCCATGTACGACCGGACGGACCTGCAGCGCCTGATGGCGATGGCCGGCACCCCCTATGTGCGCGGCGATCGGTCCCAGTTCTCCGATTCCCTGCTGGATACCAACGCCGTGTATCATCCGGACCACAATACCGTCTACGTGATGGCGGGCGTCTTGCTGGATGACTTCTATAACGACAGCTCCCGGGAGACGCTGCTGGGCACCGTCGGACAGACCCTCGGGCATGAGATCGGCCACAGCTTCGACAGCTACAGCTACAAGTATAACTGGAACGGCAAGATGAACGATGAAAACGGCACGATGCTCTGCCCCCTGACGCAGGAGGACCAGCAGAAGTTCCAGGAGAAGGTCATGCGGGTCCTCTCGCAGCTGAACAGCATCGAAGTGGCGGACGGGGTCAATATCAATGGCCAGCGGGTCATCAATGAGGCGCTCGCGGACCTGACAGGCCTCCGCCTGACCCTGGACCTGATCGAAAAGGAAGAACACTTTGACCGTGATCTCTTCTTCCGCACGCTGGCCGGGAAGTACTTCCGGGGCTTTACGAACCGCGAAGACGCCCTGAGCAGCTACAGCACCGATTACCATCCCGCCCACTACACCCGGGTCAACTTCATCTTCCGGCAGTTTGACGCGTTCTATCAGGTGTATCCGTCGATCGTCGAGGGAACGGCGATGTACTTAAAACCGGAAGAACGGGAAACGGTATGGTAATAACGTATAGTACGCCGGCCTGGGCGAATATGGACGACCACCACAATGTGCATGGCCTGCACTTCCTGCATTCCTACAACATCAAAATCTACAGGGATTACAGCAAATAAACAATGATCCACGACACAGCCCCCGGCGTTTTTGCCGGGGGCTGTGTATGTATCTTTGAGACTTACTCGCCGGGGATATAGGTCCCGCCTTCTACCTGCACGGTGCCGATGATGGCGCCGCCGTTGACTTCCAGGGTGCATCCTTCCGCCACGGTGAGGGTGACGCCGTCGGGAATGGTCAGGGTGCAGCCTGAGCCGATCACCACGGTCGTATTGTCGTTGATCCGGGTGTCCACCGGGAGCGTGAGGTCCTGGGTCAGCGTCATATCGCCCTGGATCATCAGCTGGTCAAACCGGCTGTCCGCCGCGAAGGCGCGGAGATCCGCCTCCGTCCTCGCGCCGCCGGTGATGTCGGCGGCGGTTTTGTTTTCCGGGGTGAGCAGGAGGATGCCGCCGTTGTAGAAGATCGTGCTGCCCTGCGTGATGATCCCGTGGCTGGCGTCCAGTGTGCCGCCGTCAAGCCAGACCTGCGCGAGGGCGAAGCCGCCGAACGCTTCACTCCATCCGCTGTACGTGCCCAGGATCGCGCCGTCCGAAAGCGTCAGGCTGCCGTTCTCCGGTATGAGCAGGCTGTTGAAGAAGTTGTTCCCGGTTTCGACGCGGAGCTCGCCCTCCAGGTCAAGCGCCTTCCCGAGGACCACGAGCTCTTCGGGGACGATACGGATGAGGCCGATACAGGGCGATGTGAGGTGATTCATCTCTTCAGACGTCGAGACGGTCATTTCACCCTCGGCATCCATCACCTGGATCCGGATCGCGCCGGAGGGATAAATCCCGCCATGCAGCCGCGCAACCATGTTGGAATACGCCGAATAGGTGAAATTGTATCCGAACTGGGTGCCGGGGGACAGGCAGACATGGTTGCTGTCCGGGGCGTCGCTGACGACGCCGAGGCAGGCGCTGGTGCCACCCAGGCTGTCCCAGCCGCCGTCCAGGATGCGCCGGAGGGCGTCGACAGCGGTGAAGCCCATGTTCTTGATGGTGCTGGTCACCACGCGGGATCCGAGATAGGCCTGGTCCGTGTCCACGCCGATCATCAGGCCGTCATGGTCCTCCGCGGCATCGATGACGGCGCTGCACATGCCGCCGCCGCAGCAGAAGATGATCTCCGTGCCGCCCTCATACCAGGAAGCGGCGGTTTGATACACATCGTTATCGGGCGCGAACGTCCCCGTATATACGCGGCGCACCGTGACACGGTCCGTCTCGTCCAGTTCCAGGGCCGCCTGGTTGGCGCCGCGGATGAATCCTTCGCCGTAATCAACGATGTCCGGGATGGCCATGGCGCCCATGAAGCCGAGGTTGTGGTACCCCTTCATCACGGCGGCGTAGCCCGCCATGAAGCCGCCCTGGTAGCAGTTATAGGTGACGGTATACACGTTGCTCTGCCGGTTTTCCACGTCCGTATCCAGGCAGATGAAGCGCACGTCCGGATAATTGTCCTGCAGCTCGGACACGGCGTCAGCGAATCCGAAGCCGACCGCGATCACGACTTCGTTGTGGCAGCTGAGGGCGTCTTCGACGTCGGTGGTGTAGGTGGCTTCAATGCCGTTTTCGGTGCAGAAGCTGCTGACCTGTGACCAGACGCCCGCGTCAAAGGTGCCGGACGCCGGGTTTTCTTCCGAGCCGACGACCGCGAGCCGCCGGAACATGCCCTCGATCGGCCCGTCGGTCTTACGGATCTGGTAAGCGCCGGAGGGAACGTAAGCGCCGCTCCGGAGCCTGCTGATCACATCGGCGTCCATCTCGGAGACGGGCATGAGGCAGACATGGTTATCGGCGGGCGTATTGCTGACGAGACCCAGGGTCGGGCCGGTCCCCGCGATATCGGACCACCGGCCGGCCATGATGTCCGCCAGTGCTTCCGTCGCGGTGAAGCCCAGGTTTTTCGCGGCGCTGAAGAGGACCCTGTCCAGGTTGACGGACTGGTCGGTATCGACGCCGATCATGTATCTGTCTGCCGCTGCGGCTGCGGCGTTGACGGAGGCCGCCTGGTCCCCGCCCGCGCTGAAAATGATCTCCACGCCGCCTTCGTACCAGGATGCGGCCGTCTGGTAGACGCTGTCCCCGGGTGCGAACGTGCCGGTGTAGGTATAGGCGACGTACACCTGGTTTTCCACGTCCAGCTCCACGGCAGCCTGGTTGGCGCCCCGCACGAAGCCCTCTCCGTAGCTGACCACATCCGGCACGTCTATGCCGCCCATGAAGCCCAGGAAGCGGTACCCCCGCTGCACGGCGGCGTAGCCCGCCATGAATCCGGCCTGGGCGCAGCTGTACTGGACCGCGTAGACGTTGTCCTGCCGGTTTTCGACGGCGGCGTCCAGGCAGATGAAGCGCACGTCCGGATACGCGGTCTGCAGGGACGCGACGGGGTCGCTCGCCAGGAAGCCCACGGTGATCACGATGTTGTATCCCGCCCGGATAGCGGATTCCGCGTCGGTGGTATAGAGGCAGCTGATGCCCCGCGCCTCGCAGTACGGGGACACGGCGGACCAGACATCATGGTTGAGCGTGCCGTTCCAGGGCGTTCCGTCATCGCCGACGACGGCGACGCCGCGCACGATGTCCAAGCCGGCCGTACCGGAGAAGGCGGTCGCGTCCACGTCGACGCCCAGGGGCACGACCAGCACGCCCTCCAGGCTTTCACAGCCGGCGAACGCTTCCTCTTCGATGCGCTCCAGGCCGGACGGCAGGGTGACCGTCTCCGCCGCGGCCGGGCAGGCGAAAGCGGCGAGGACGGCGAGCAGGATCATCCATCGGATCAGGGTACCGGTGTTTTTCATGACGGGTTCCTCCTTGGCTGAACTGTGTATTGGGTGTCTGTGGTGATCTGTCAGACCCACTCCTTGTGGATCCGGATGTAGAACGTCTTCAGGACCTGGGCCAGCAGGCAGTACACCGCCATCAGGATCACCAGCCAGAGCCCGAAGCCGGGCACCATGACGGGCAGGTCGAACAGCAGCGCGATGCCGGTGAAGCCGATCAGCAGCGTGACGATGACCACGAGGGCGGTGGACAGCGTCAGCTCCCTCGACGCGCGGTCCTGGATGAACGGGAGCTTCGGCGTGCGGATGGTGTG
>CACXEB010000309.1 GCA_902766515.1 uncultured Eubacteriales bacterium | reverse complement strand
GTCTGTCAGAAGGACCAACACGTCAGGCGGCTGAGCGTGTCCGCTTCCCATACCGGCAGGCGGATCTCGTAATCTTCTTCCTGTAAATGGACCACCATGGAGATATAGCCGTAGACGTTAAGGTTGCCATTCACCACGTGGACGCGGTAGGGCTTGTATGTTTCGGCTTTATAGGGTTCAGGCTTGTTCCAGGCGGAGAAATAATAGCCTTTTTTGACCCTTTCGATCGTGCGGATGTCGGAGAGGGGAATATCAAAGCGCATCGTCAGGTCCGCCAGGCAGAAACAGCCGTTTTCCTGCCAGGCATGCGTGCTGATGTTGCCGTAATACCAGATAATGGAGCTGTCGGCGCAGACCATTTCGCCGTACTTCCAACGGTACCTGCTGGCGAGCACGTCCATTTCGGCCGCGTCCTCCGGTACGCCGAGGTCCAGGCGGGCAGCCTGCTCCAGATCGGCGGCCTGGCGTTTTGACGCAAGGAATTCATCGCTTGTTTTGACGTCTTTTGTCTTCTGGAGATCAAAATACGTCAACGCGATCCAGACCAGCAGCAGGATGATGCCAAGAAGCGCATACAGAGAAACGATACGGTGATTGGTGTTCGGGTTTTGCTCAAAAGCCGACGAGATGACGCTCAGGAGGAACACAAGGGAAGCATAGCCGATGAACTTCTTCAGATATAACAGCCATTTGGGCAGGCGGCTTAATCTGCCGTATTCGTCTTGAGCGGCCGCAAGCGCGTCGTACTGCGCCTGCAGCGGTCCGGAAAGCTCCCGGGTGCACAGGGTGGAGCTGACCTCCTCATGATGCGCGGGATCCGTGATGTCAACGCCGAACAAGAGTTTCATATATCATATCCCCGGAAAGGTTGTTCTGGTGTGGCTGCCGCGTGCGCTGCGGCATCGGCTGCTAAGCAGGGGCATTATACCATGCGCAGGGGGAAAAAACAACCTTGACAAGCGTTTGTTTTCTTTTATAATAATAATGGTGTTCATCACTGGATGGGCGTATTCCCGCACGGCGTGAAGGCGCGTCCGTTGAGCGTATGGAAGCACAAAAGAAAGCACGGACATAGCGAAAGTCAAACCCTGAGGATGGAGGTATGCGCGCTTATGAGCAAGGTTGTCGTATTTGATCATCCGCTGATTCAGCACAAGCTGAGCATTATGAGGGACAAAAACACCGGCTGCAAGGAGTTTCGTGAACTGCTGGACGAGATTTCGATGCTGATGGTGTATGAAGTGACCCGCGACCTGCAGACGGCGGAGGTCGAAGTGGAAACGCCGATCTGCCGGACGAAAACGAAGATGCTGGCCGGCAAGCCGATCGGGATCATCCCGATCCTGCGCGCGGGCCTGGGCATGGTGGACGGCATCCTGAACCTGATCCCGAACGCCAAGGTGGGCCATATCGGCCTGTACCGCGATCCTGAGACGCTGAATCCCGTCGAATACTATTGCAAGCTGCCCGAGGACGCCGAGCACCGCGAACTGATCGTATTGGATCCGATGCTTGCGACCGGCGGCAGCGCCAGCGCCGCGATCAACTTTATCAAGCAGCGCGGCTGCTTCAATATCCGCCTGGTCAACCTGATTGCCGCACCCGAAGGCATCGCCCGTATCCAGAAGGATCATCCCGATGTGGATATCTATGTAGCCGCGCTCGACGAACGGCTGAACGATCACGGCTATATCATGCCCGGCCTGGGCGACGCGGGCGACCGGCTGTTCGGCACCAAATAAGGGGGCCCTCAGTGAAGGTACAACCCGCCGTACGGCAGGAAACAGCGAAAATCGCCCTCGGGACGGGGATCCTGACGGTGCTGATGATCGCGGTTTTCCTGATCATCAGGCGCTTTGACTGGACGGTGCTCACCGGCGCGCTGCTGGGCTGCGGCGCGGCGGTAGGGAATTTCTTCCTCATGGCGCTGACGGTCCAGAAAGCGGCGGACGATATGAAGCCGATCGCCGCGCCGGAAGCGGAGCGTGCGGACGGTGATAAGGAAACCGATGAGGAACCCGACGAAGACGAGACGGAACTGCCGCTCAGCGAGGATGCCAAACGCGGAAAGCGGCGCATCCAGCTGAGCTATACGCTCCGGATGTTCGGGCTCGGCGCCATCGCGATCCTCGGTGTCACGCTGCCGTGGTTCCAGCCGATCGCGGTGCTGCTGCCGCTCCTGTTCCCACGGCTGGTCATTGCGCTTGAAGGCATCCTGCTGAACAGCAGGAACACCTCTTCTCATTAAAAAGGGAGGGAATGCGTAAGCATGAAAGAAAAGAATACGCGCTTCCGCCTGCTGGACGCGCTGTACATCGCCATGATGGTCGTCCCTCTCCTGGCATGCATGGTGCTGAAGGTGCTGACGACGCCGCAGGGCGAAGGCATCACCATCAGCGGCGCACAGATTTATCTGACGATTCCAATGCCGCTGATGGACCTGACGATCACGTCGTCCCAGATCACTTCCTGGGCGGTCATCATCGCCATCCTCGGGCTCTGTCTGTTCCTGACGCACGGCCTGAACGTGCGACCGGAAAGCAAGCGCCAGCTGATCGCGGAATGGGGTGTTGAGCAGGTCAATAAGCTGGTATCGGAAAACATGGGGCAGCGGTTCATGGCCTTTGCGCCGTTCATCGCGGCAATCATGCTCCTGTCGGCCTTCTCCAGCCTGACAAGCCTGCTCGGACTCTTCCCGCCGACTTCGGACATGAACGTCGTCGCCGGCTGGGCCATCCTGGTGTTCGTGCTGATCACGCACTACAAGCTCAAGGGCGGCATCTGGCCGTACGTGAAAGGATTCTTTGAGCCGGTGCCCGTGTTTGCGCCGTTCAACATCATCGGCGAGATCGCGACGCCCGTCTCCATGTCGTTCCGTCATTACGGCAACGTCCTGTCCGGCGTGGTCATTTCGACGCTGGTGGCGTACGCGCTGCGCAGCCTGTCGCAGATGCTCTTCAGCTTCCTGGGCAACTTCACCATCCTGCAGATCGGTCTGCCGGCGGTGCTGTCCATCTACTTCGATATTTTCAGCGGCCTCATGCAGGCCTTCATCTTCGCGATGCTGACCATGCTGTACATCGCGACCGGCTTCCCCGAGGAAGAATACGAGCGGCGCAAAGCCGCGAAAGCCGCAAAGGCAGCCGTCCAGTGAAACATGGCGCGGCCAAACGCGCTTTGTATAGACAACGACTCACAAAACTTTAGGAGGTTTTATCATGATTGAACTTGCTATCGGTATCATCCTGGCTGGTTGCGGTATTGGCGCGGGCCTGGCCCTGATCGCCGGCATCGGCCCCGGTATCGGCGAAGGCAACGCGGTCGCGAAGGCCTGCGAAGCCATCGGCCGTCAGCCGGAAAGCCGCGGCGCCGTCACTTCCACCATGATCATGGGCTGCGCTATCGCTGAAACGACCGGTCTGTACGGCCTGGTTATCGGCATCCTGCTCATCTTCGTGGCGCCTGGTATCTTCGTGGGCACCCTCAAGAGCGCGATGGAAGGCTGGGCAGCGACTTTCCATTGATCAAAGACCACACCATGCAGAAAGGCAGATGAATGATGGTACAGTCACTGGATATCATTTCTGTCAATATATGGCAGATTCTGATCTCCCTGATCAATCTGCTGATTCTGTTCCTGATTCTGAAGAAATTCCTGTTCAAGCCTGTGCAGAACATGATGAGCGCGCGCGAAGCGCAGGTCAATAAGGTGTACAGCGACGCGGACGCCAGGCTGGAAAAGGCGACGCAGATGAAACAGGAATACGAAAAGCGGCTGTCCGAGGCCCGCGACGAAGCTGACAGTCTGGTCAAAAACGCGACCATCACCGCGCAGAAACGCGGTGACCAGCTGCTCAGCGACGCCCAGCAGCAGGCCAGCCGGCTCAAACAGAAAGCCCAGGAAGAGATTGAGCAGCAGAAGAAACAGATGCTCAACGAAGTCCGCCAGGATATTTCCGGTCTGGCGGTCGATATTGCCGCCAAAGTCATTGAGCGCGAAATCAATCAGGGTGATTATGACGCGTTCGTGGATGAATTTATCAGAAACGTGGGTGACAAGCCGTGACGGAATTCAGCCGGGAATACGGAGACGGCCTGTATGAGCTTTGCGCTGAGGAGCACCTGGACGACAGGGTGCTCGGAGAGCTCGACTGCCTGAAACAGATCTGGCGTGAGCAGCCTGACTTTTCCCGCCTGCTGATGAACATGACGATCAGCCGGGATGAGCGCGTACAGATTGCGGACCGCGCACTCAGGGATCAGGTGCACACTTATGTGCTCAATTTCGTCAAGATCCTTGTGGAGCGCGGCGCCGTCAATGAGCTGCCCGCCTGCGCCGACGCGTTCAGGGAACGCTATAACAAGGCGCATGCGCTGGCCGAAGCGGACGTGACGACGGCTGCGCCGCTCAGCGACAGGCAGCGCGGGGCCCTGATCAAGCGCCTGGAAGCGCTGACCGGTCAGGGGATTCGCCTGAAGGAGCATGTCGAGCCCGGCCTGATGGGCGGCGTGCTGCTGCAGCTCAACGGAAAACGCTATGACAATACCATCCGGCATCGCCTGGACAGCATCCGGCGTTCGATCTCAGGCGGATCCTGAGCGCGCCAGAAAGCGGTGAATGACATGCAGTTGAAACCAGAAGAGATTTCCAAGCTGATCAAACAGCAGATCAAGCAGTACGAAAATAAGATTTCCCAGAATGATACCGGCACGATCATCATGATCGGCGACGGCATCGCCCGGGCCACCGGCCTGGACGCCTGCATGGCGAACGAGCTGGTCCGTTTCCCCAACGGTGAATACGGCATGGCGCTGAACCTCGAAGAGAACTCCGTCGCGATCGTTATGCTTGGTACCGACGAGGGCATCCGCGAAGGCGATACGGTGGAGCGGACCGGTACGGTCGTCTCGGTGCCGGTCGGCGAGCAGCTGATCGGCCGCGTCGTCAACGCGCTGGGGCAGCCCATCGACGGGAAGGGCCCCATCGAAGCGAAGGCGCATTATCCCATCGAACGCAACGCCCCGGGCATCATCCAGCGCAAGAAGGTCTCCGTGCCGCTGCAGACGGGCATCAAGGCGATCGACAGCATGATCCCGATCGGCCGCGGCCAGCGTGAGCTGATCATCGGCGACCGCCAGACCGGCAAGACGGTCATCGCACTGGACACGATCCTGAACCAGAAGGATACAGGCGTTATCTGCATCTATGTGGCGATCGGCCAGAAGTGCTCGACGGTCGCCCAGCTGGTGGAAACGCTGGATGCGGCGGGCGCGATGGATTATACGATCGTGGTCAGCGCCACCGCCAGCGAGCTGAGCCCGCTGCAGTACATCGCGCCGTATGCCGGGTGCGCAATGGCGGAATACTTCATGGACCAGGGCAAGGATGTCCTGATCATCTACGATGACCTGTCCAAGCACGCGGTCGCCTACCGCGCGCTGTCCCTGCTGATCCGCCGTCCTCCGGGACGTGAAGCGTATCCGGGCGACGTTTTCTACCTGCACAGCCGTCTCCTGGAGCGCAGCGCGCGCGTCGATCAGAAATACGGCGGCGGCTCCATCACCGGCCTGCCCATCATCGAAACCCAGGCAGGCGACGTATCCGCCTACATCCCGACCAACGTCATTTCCATCACGGACGGACAGATCTTCCTAGATACGGAGCTGTTCCACAGCGGCATCATGCCCGCGATCGATCCCGGTATTTCCGTGAGCCGCGTCGGCGGCGACGCGCAGATCAAGGCGATGAAGAAGGTCGCCGGCAGCCTGAAGCTGCTGTACAGCCAATACAGGGAGCTGCAGTCCTTCGCGCAGTTCGGCTCGGACCTGGACGCGGATACCAAGGCGCGCCTGGCACAGGGCGCCCGCATCGTCGAAGTGCTCAAGCAGAACCGCAACCATCCCATCGCGGTCGAGCTGCAGGTCTGCATCTTCTACGCCGTGACGCATGACTACCTGACGCAGGTAGCGGTCGACAAGGTCGGCGAATACGAGAAGGGACTGTATGAGCGGATGGCGGCGCAGCACCATGATGTGCTGGACGCGATCCGGACGACCGGCCAGCTGAGCGCTGAGACGGAAGCGGGACTCAAGAAAGCGCTCGACGGCTATACTGCTGATTTTGTAAAAGCCCATCCTCAAGGATAAAGGAGGCGGATCATGGCCGGTTCGTCCATGAAAAGCATCAAGCTGCGCATCAAGAGCGTTGAAAGCACCATGCAGATCACGCGCGCAATGCAGCTTGTTGCGACTTCCAAACTCCGCCGTTCCAAGGAACGGATGGAAATGAGCAAGCCCTACGCGGATATCTCGCGGAAGGCGGTGCACGCGGCGATCCTTGCGTGCAAAGACCGGACCGTCTCTTATGTGGAAAAGCGGCCCGTGCTGAAGCGGTGCTATGTAGTCATCGCCGGTGAGCGCGGGCTGGCGGGCGGATACAACGCCAACGTGTTCAAGGCGGTTGCGGCGGACACGGGCGACATCCCGTACGTGGTGCTTCCGATCGGCCGCAAGGCGATCGACAAGTATCAGCGCCTCGGCGTGGAAGTGCTGAACGCGGAGCACCAGCACGTGGAAAACCTGTCGGTCAGCATGTGCTGCGACCTGGCCCGCTCGCTGGCGGCCAGCTACCTGGACAGCAGCTTCGACGAGCTGATCCTGGTGTATACGACCTTCAACAGCATGATGAGCCAGGAAGTCCGCATTGAAAAGATTCTGCCGGTGGAGGAACCCGCTCCCGAAGAGGGTGAAGCGCGGCATGTCCAGACCATCTACGAGCCGAATCCGGAGGAAACGCTTGAGCACATCATGCCGGATTATCTGGCGGGGCGGCTGTATTCCGCGGCCTGCGACGCGTTCGCAAGCGAAGTGGCCGCCCGGCGGAACGCGATGGACTCGGCCACCAAGAACGCCGGCGAGATGATCGACGGACTGCGGCTCAAGTACAACCGCGCGCGCCAAGGCGCCATCACCCAGGAGATCACCGAAATCGTCGCCGGATCTGAAGGATAGCAGAGACAGAAAGCACATCATTCCGAAAGGAGATACTATACGTGAGCGAAAAAAACATCGGAAAGGTCGTCCAGGTCATCGGGCCTGTGCTGGACATCCGTTTTGAAGACGGACATCTGCCAGAGCTGCTGTCCGCTATTGAGATCCCCTGCGGCGAACGGACGATCGTCGCGGAGGTGGCTCAGCATATCGGCGACAATGTGGCGCGGTGCGTATCCATGAACGCCACGGACGGCATGGTGCGCGGACTGGACGCGATCGATACCGGCGGCCCGATCACCGTACCGGTCGGCAACGCCTGCCTGGGCCGTATCTTCAACCTGCTCGGCCAGCCGATCGACGAGCTGCCCCCGCCCGAAACCGAAGAACGCTGGCCGATCCACCGTCCGGCGCCCTCCTTTGAGGAACAGGAATCCTCGACGGAGATCCTCGAAACCGGCATCAAGGTCGTCGACCTGATCGCGCCCTATGCCAAGGGCGGCAAACTCGGCCTGTTCGGCGGCGCTGGCGTCGGCAAAACGGTGCTGATCATGGAGCTGATCAACAACGTCGCGAAGCAGCACGGCGGCCTGAGCGTGTTCGCCGGTGTCGGCGAGCGCACGCGTGAAGGCAACGACCTTTACAATGAAATGAAGGAGAGCGGGGTCATCAACAAGACCGCGCTTGTATACGGCCAGATGAACGAGCCGCCGGGAGCCCGTATGCGCGTCGGCCTGTCCGGCCTGACCATGGCGGAGTACTTCCGCGACCG
>CACXEB010000308.1 GCA_902766515.1 uncultured Eubacteriales bacterium | reverse complement strand
TTGGCGACCCATTCGCTCCAGGGCGTATCGGCGACCATGGCCGGATCCCCGTGCAGGTAATCGTAGACCTGCCGGATCCGCCGTGCCCGCAGCGCGTACACCGGCGCCAGCTCGTTGGCTTCGTCCACGTAGGGGAAGTAGCTGCTGCCCGTCAGGGCGTGGCGAAGGACGATATCCTCGAAAGAAACGCCCGGATTCCGGATCATGTCGTAGATGGCCATGAAGATGCCCGTGCGGCTCTTCCCTGCCTGGCAGTGAAAATGCAGCCATACGTTGTCGAGCCCCACCGTTTTGTCAAGCTCCGCCACGAAGGCAAGGAAGGCGTCCACTGCTTCCTCCTCGGGCCAGCTGTGATCGTTGGCCGCCAGGCGCAGGTAGTGAAAGCCTTCGCTCTCCACCAGCTCCCGCTCCGTCATCCAGCGCTCCACGGTGATGCTGCGGGATTCGCCGCGGACGTTGTCGGCCGCCGTGTACACCGTGATCTCTGAACCAACCAGTTCGCCGAAGCGCCGCGCCTCATCCGCCTCCGCTTCCGCCAGCGTCATGCCCTTGTTCGCCCAGTTATGGTCACCGTACCAGGAGACGGAGATGCCGTTCACCAGGCCATGGCCTTCCAGGCGGCAATCGACCACCCAGACCTGCCGGCCGCCAGCCAGCGTGCGCAGCGTGTCCGCCAGCGTCCGGAACTGGTCCTCGGAGAATTCAGCGCTGCCGGAGATGTTCAGCGTATCCAGGCCGTCCGCGCTGGGCAGCGCGGACGGGTCCAGCCCATACTGGGCGCTTTTTGCCGGGTCCAGCGGCTTGAAGGCCCAGGCGCCTTCGGTCAGATACCGGGGATTGGAAAGCGGCTGCTGCCAGGCGTCCGGGCTGTCCAGGTCGAAGCGGAAAAACGGCTCAAACGCCTCTTCCCCCACCGCCGGCAGGCACAGCGCCAGCAGCAGGCAGGCAATCAGGGCAAAGCAGCAGGTCTTTTTCGCAGCAAAGTCAATCATCGTTCGAATCCTCCTCAGCGACAGGCGTGATCGCGTCGCATACATCCGTATATACGCAGGATCCCGGCCGGGAGCAGCGGCCCCAGCGAAGAAATTGCCGCGGCCGCGCCGCCTTCGCTCCGGACGGGTTCATTCGTCCGCCGGCTGCGGTCCCCGGTACTCCAGACACATCATGGTCAGGTCGTCAAACTGCTCCGCGTCGCCCACGAAGGCGTCAACAGCGCACGTCATCTTCTTCAGGATCTCCTCCGGGCTGCCTTCCGCGCAGGTGTTCAGCGCCTCCACCATGCGGCCGGTACCGAACATTTCGTTGCTGCCGGCCGTGGCCTCCGGGAGGCCGTCCGTATACACGAACAGCTTGTCCCCGGGCGACAGCCGGAGCTGATACTCCCGGAAGCGGATCCCCTTCATCGCGCCGATCACCAGGCTGTGCTTATCCTTATGCAGTTCAAACTGCCCGCCCTTTTTGCGGATCACCGGATACTCATGCCCCGCGTTCGCGGCCGTCAGCCGGCCGGTCGATATTTCGAGGATCCCGAGCCAGACGGTGACGAACATCTCCGCCTGGTTATTGTCGCACAGCGTCTCGTTCGTCATGGCCAGGATCTCCCCGGCGCCGTGCGCCACCCTGGCGGAGTCCCCGATGATCCGCTTGGCGAACATCATGAACAGTGCGCCGGGAATACCCTTGCCGCTCACATCGGCGATGACAAGGCACAGATGGTCTTCATCAATGAAGAAGAAGTCATAGAAGTCGCCGCCGACATCCCGCGCCGGATCCATGGACGCGTACAGGTCGATCTCTTTCCTGTCCGGGAAGGCCGGGAAAATATGCGGCAGCATGCTCTCCTGGATCTGCCTGGCCGTACTCAGCTCCCGGACGATCATCTCCTGCTCTTTCCGCTTGGCCTCCAGCTCCATCCGATCGCGCTCCATCCGGCGGATCGTGTCCATCTGTTCCCGCAGCGCCTGGCTGGTCCGGTGGATTTCCCCCTGCATGGTCCTGAATTCGTCGATGGAGGTGGGCACAAAGGCAAAGGGCTCCAGATTACCCTGACCGATGCGCTTGATCCCGCTGAGCAGCGAATCGAACTGGCGCATGAACCGCTTCAGCCACAGCCGGTAAAGGGCCAGGCCGACCAGGAGCACCGCGCCCGCAGTCAGCCATACGACCCTGCGGACGTGACGGACCACCTGCTCGTAGTCCTCCATGGAGACTTCCCGGACCAGCGTCCAGGCAGGAGAGGTCATTTTTTTCGAAAACGCGCAGAAGGGGCGGCCGTTTTCATCGTAGAAGACCGCTCCGCTGTTGCTTTCGCCGATCAGGCGCTCCGGATCCGGGCACGCGTCCGGGCCCGAATGATAGAATTCCACCCGGTCTGCGGTGAAGAGGCGCCAGATGCTTTTTCCATCCTGCAGCGCCTCCAGCTGCCGCTCCAGCACGGCCCCGTCCATCACCATCAGCGCGTAGCACTCGCCATAGCTCACATCCACGGATTTCCAGGCCGCGATCATGATGTTTTCCGGCGCCCTGGCATAATCAAATCCATAGATATCCCGCCCGGAAACCGGGCCGATCCAGACCGTCTGTCCAAACGGCGCGCCCAGGGCCTGCGCTTTGACAGCCTCCGGGAGCGAGTTGTCTTCGGGCCGGTCCTGATAGATGTTGCCCTCCGGGAGCGATCCGAACAGGCTCCCGTCCTTCCGCATGAACAGCACGCCGTAGATGCTCTCGTGCTGCGCCACCTCCGCGCCCAGGAAGTCCCGGCACCGGATCCGCGCCTTGATCAGCTCAGCCGAAGAGGCGAACTGAAGCCGCGCATAGGACACGAACCGCTCATCCGTCATCATGCTCCGGACATTGCCGACAGCAGTATTGATGAGCGGTGTGACCGCGTGGGAAATCGTTTCGAAGCCGACGGCGTTCACTTCCTGCTCCTGCTGCAGGATCGTGTCGATGTACGCGCGGGAGAACAGGCTGGTCAGCAGGATGACGACGAACAGCGTCATCAGGATGACCGGCAGCAGGATGCGCAGCCGCAGCGAAGTCACCTTCTGCTTCAGTTTTTTCATCGGTTTTTGCTTCATGACGGCAGCCCCTCCCTTCGGATCACGGATACCGTTCGTATACTTCCGGCGGGTAGGGTTCGACGCCGTTCGCTTCCTGCGCCTGCCGGACCAGGGGGACAATGACGGCCGCCGCGGCGTCCCATTTCTCCTTGTATGCCCTGAACACCTCCGGCTCGCCCAGCGCGATGATTTTCCGGATCGTTTCGTCCCGGAGCGCGTTCCATTCTTCGTCCGTCTCCGCCAGGATCAGGTCCATCTGCGCGTCCTGCAGGATCGCCTCCGCGGCCGCGATGACAAGCAGCTGGTCCCGGTTCAGGCTGCTGATGCTGGCGGAGATGGCCTCCCCGCAGTCGTTGCGGAAGTCCAGCCCGCCGGCCTGGTAGAAGGCGTCCGTCGGCAGCTCCACCCCATAGTGGTCGCAGATGTCCAGGGAGATGCGGCTGGTCATGGCCGCCCTGGTGTAATCCCGGGAGATGGTGACGAAATCCAGCGGATAACCGTCCGGATGCATCATATTCCTGCGGAGCATCGGCCAGTTGTTCGGCAGCTCGCTGTAGCTGCCCCACCGGCGGTAATAATTGTCCGGCGCGGCTTTTTCGGCGGAGTAAGCTTCCAGCTGCTCCCTGCCGTATTCGTTCAGCTGCGGCACGCCGTCGGCGTCATAGTCCCAGGTCACGCCCTGCCGGCCCATGGCGATCTCCCGGAGGAAAACGGGATCGCACATGTAATTGAACAGCCTCAGCGCCGCCTCCTTGTGGGGGCTGTTCGCCGAAATGAACCACATATAGGCGGAGCCGTTGCCCAGCAGCTGGTAGACGTTGGTATACAGATTGGTGCCGTCCGTCGGGACCATCCCGTAGCCGGAAAGCGTTTCCGGATCCTTCGCGGCACTCGCGTTGTAAAACGACGTTTTGACACTGTGGAGGCCCAGGTACTGGCCCCGGGCGATCTTGACCTCGTACTGCGTCCCGGCCTGGGTGAAAATCTCCAGATCAAAGGCGCCGCTGTCCTTCCCGGCACGGTAGAGCTTGTTGTACCAGGCGGCGGACGACCACCACATGGAATGCGCGGGATCCGTGTAGCCGTCGAAGATCTCATTCGTAAAGATATTGTTCTGGTACTTGTAGGCCGCCCAGTAATCCAGGCTGACGTCGGAGCGAAAGGCGGTGTCATAGCCGACCAGGTTGTCCGTACCGAACAGGTAGGTCGGGTAGCCCTCCTCCGTGTAAGGATGCTTCTCGTGCATCTGCAGCAGGACGTTCAGGTAATCGTCCTCGTCATGGATGGGCGGGTAGCCCAGCTCCTTATAGTAATCCCAGCGGACCACGAAGCCGCGGTTGCCGGCGCTGTTGCTGAAACCGACGCCGTTGTACCCGATGTTGCTGGGGAAGAAATAGAACCCGTCCCCCTCGTTCAGGAGCTGTTTGAACACGTCGTAGGTCAGCCGGGCTTCCCCCTGCAGGAAATTGGGCACATATTCCTCCAGGTACGGCTCCACGTTCAGGGCCGCGCCGTTTTCGAGGATCGCGGAAAGGTTGTTGGTGGTGGCGACGATGTCCGGCAGGCTGCCGCTGGACATCGCGGAAGCAAAGGTATCCGGCGTCAGCTGGACAAGCCGGATCTCCACGCCCAGCTGTTCCTCGAGATACCGCCACA
The DNA here is from genome assembly GCA_902766515.1 of uncultured Eubacteriales bacterium. The sequence goes on along the minus strand of CACXEB010000308.1, from coordinate 4,478 downwards.
GTCCCAGCTGGTTTTCCCCGTCGATGCGGCTGTTTGAGCGGTCATGGATATCGCCGATGGTCAGCACGACATGGGCTTCGCCCGAGGCGGAGCACAGCGGAAGCAGGCTCAGCGCGAGGATCAGGACTGTCAGCAGGATTTCCTTCGTCTTCAATGCATTTCATCCTTTCACACGGACATGGAACAGATCGTTTTCATTATAGCACACATTGCATTCCCGGTAAACCACCGGTTTAATGACAGGATGTGTGATCGGTGATATGATTCTCCCGTCAGCAGGCAGGACAGCCTGCCGGACGGTGGAAGCCCGGGCGGTTTCCGGCGCAGCTTGACAACCGAACAGAAAGAAGCACCATGCGGCGACAGGATAAGCTGGCGGTATACGCCATGGTGACGGCTATCCGGGCACCTAAGGGGATTTCCCCTGAGCCGGCCCAAAGCGGGACCGGCCAGGATAGCAGGACAGGAGCGGGCAAGCCCACGGCCTGTCCCTGACCGGAAGGTCAGCGCACACACAAACAAAACCCAGCACGATCGGCCCTGACACAACGCACAGTCCGGGCAGACGGACCCGCGGTCATCCACGATAACATCCTTCTAAAAAGCTTTTCGATCTTCACAATGGACCGTGGGGCATGTTATCAGATAGTCTGCCCATTGATATTGACGGAGGGACAGCTTATGACGAACACATTTCATGAGCTTCTCCTGAGCGAACTGCGCATGGTGACCTACCAACCGGGAGACCCGGAAGGGCTCACGGACCGGTCGCTCTGTCAGGCGATCACGCTGAACGTGAATATTCAGTCCCTTGGATACATCCTGCGGCCCGACGACCTGCTGCGCCTGGCCGCGAGCCCTTCGCTCGAAGGCTTCTTCAGCCACCTGAAGGCGCTGGTGCCCCAGGTCAAGGCGCAGCCGATGTACCCCGGCTTCCCCCAGCAGGTGATGGCGATGTCGGAAGCGGAGTACCGCCTGCACCAGGCGATCCACTACTTCAGCACCTACGGCCTGGAAACGCTGCTCGGCCGGAAGGTCAGCCGCGGATGGCTGCCCGAGTATACCGGCCCGGCGCGGACGGTATCGGACATCGCGCTGTTTGAAGGCCGGGTCATCGCGCTGATCCCGGAGGCGGACGCGCCGATCACGGTCCTGCGGACGCTGTTCGGCCGTCGCGAGCGGCTGACCAATCCGGAGCTCACGCTGGCGATGGCCTGCGTTCCCGAGTGCGGCGCGGAACAGCTGCGCGGCCTGACCGTCCGGTTCAAGGAAAACATCGCGCTGCTGTTCCCCGCGCTGATGGCCCTGCCGGACCGAAAAGCGGCCCTGCCCGCGCTGCGCGCGGTCTGCGCCCATGCCGGCGACGCGCTCGCCCAGGCACTGGAATACCTCTACCCGCGGCACTGCCATCTGAAGACGAGTGAAAAAAAGCTGCTGGTGAAGCTGCTTGAAGCGTACCCGGCCGCCAACCTGCGCGCCAACCTGATGCAGTCCCTGCAGGCGAGGGAACGGAACCTGTTCGTCCTCGAGCGGCTGGACTATAACCGCTTCTCCCGGAGTCCGGCGCACCGCGAGGCGGTTCGCGCCCTGCGCAACGGGGAGCTTACCTCCTGGCACAGCGCGGCCGAAGCGCTGATCCGCGCGCACAGTCCTGAGGCCCTGGCCTTTCTGGCAGAACGGCCCGGCTATATGGTGCGGATGCTGAACCGGCTGCTTTCCCTGCAGTACGGGGCCGGGGAGATCGAAGCGGCGCTGCTGCCGCACGCCCACGAGCTCAGCGGACACCTGGCGCTCCGGACGATCCGGACCCTGAAAAAGCGCAGCGTGTCGCTGGAGGACATGCACAAACAGGCCGTTGACGCCTGCAGGGAAAAGCACCGTCAGGCCATGTGCAGCCAGCTGGAAGCACATCGGGCTCAACTGATGTCCATCGAGTGGGACTCTCAGTGGAGAAGGTCAGACGCTGACCTGCGGTGCCGGCGCCGGCCCGTGGAGCAGGCCGAAACGGACGCCCACCGGGAAGAGAATCAGCTGAAGGACCTGCTGTCCAGAAAGCTTGCCGAGCTGAGGACGGCCCGGGCGCTGCACAGCAGGATCACGAAACCGCAGATGAAATTCCGCCGGGACAGCGGCATGTACTATGAGCTGCCGACGGAAAAGATGGCCAGACAGGCGCTCCGGCTCCGGGAATCCATCCTGGCGCTCGAAGAGGAGACCGCCCTCCTGCGAAAGCAGGCGGACCAGGCCGGGGCAGCGGCGAAGCAGTGGCTGGCCATCCACCAGCCGCAGATCCGTGAGGAGGGCGAGGCGCAGTACGAAGCCGCGTGCGCGGAGATCGACCGCTGGAGAGAGCGCGAGCTCCGGACGCTGTGCGGTGAGCACGATGCGCAGGCCATGGAGGACCGGCTGAACGCGGCGCTTCAGGATCTGGAAGAGCGGTATCTCGCCGCGAAGCGCATGACGCAGTATGACCCGGAAGCGGTCAGCATTCTCCGGACGCTCCTGCTGGAACATTTCCGGCAGGCGGAGACGCCGCTCCTGGGCAGGAAAGTGTACTGCGACCTCGGCGGGTTTGACCTGGCTCACTCCGTGCTGGAAACGGAGGACCGTTCCAGGGACGGCGGATACATCCGCAGCGGCATCAGCTACCGCATCCCCGACCAGGCCAGGTATGTCCGGTTCTTCGTGTACTGGAACGACAGCAATCGGGTGGACATCGACCTGCACGCAGGCGGCCGGGACAACGGAGGACAGGAGCTGCATATCGGGTGGAACGCCGACTTCCGCCAGTGCGGCGTCGTGCACTCCGGCGATATCACCCACAGCAACGCAGCGGAGTATATCGACATCGACCTGAGCGCGCCGATCCGCGAGATCTGCACCAATGTGCACCTGTACTACGGCCGGAACAGCTTCAGGGATGTGGAGACATGCTATATCGGCATGATGGCCGTGGACAGCATCGGCCAGGATGTGAAGCTGTACGACCCGAAGAACTGCTTCTTCACCCATCGCCTGACGCAGAACGCCCAGTGCCTGTACTACGGGTACATCGACGTGCAGAACCGCTACGTCCGCTTCGTCGGGCAGCCCAACCAGGAGCGCTGGGAAAGCCGTCCCGCGATCGAGTCAGAGGCGGAAATGTTCTCCCTGCAGGACTACCTGGACTGCCTCTTCGAGGGGCAGCGGGTCACCCTGACGGATACGCCCGAGGAGGCGGACCTCATCCTCACCATGGGCAAGAGCAGCGCGGAGAACGATCTGAGCCTGGCGGATCACAACTTCTTTCTGGAAAGCTGAGCAAAAGCCGACAAAATCAGGGGGCTGCTGCAGAAACAAATCTGCAGCAGCCCCTTTTGTCATGATATAACTGTCATGTCACTCCGCCCGCACCGCCAGCGTCACGCTGCGGGGCGCCACGGGGATCGGGCCGTCCTGGGCATCCGCTCCGGGCAGCACCCGGTCGCCCTGGACCAGGACGCGGCAGGCCGTCCAGCCCTCGGGCAGGTCCATTGACAGGTCCTGCGCGCCCGGGTTGATGACGGCATAGCCCAAGACGCCGCTGTCGTCCGCCCAGGTGACGGCGATCACGCTGTTATCCAGCAGCTGGGCCGTCGGCGCGATGGTCGTGAGGAACGCGCAGGGGGCTTCCGCATCGGTGAAGCGCGCCCGGCGCAGGCCGATCAGGCCCTGGTAGTACGCCGCCATCCGCGCCGCGTCGCTGTCCGGGGTGAGGGCGTTCCAGTCCAGGTTGTTCACCTCGTCGGAGGACATGTAGCTGTTGCTGTCGCCATTCTTCGTGCGCAGGAATTCCTCCCCCGCGAGGAAGAAGGGCGTGCCCCGGCTGAGCAGCACCGTGGCGGCGCACAGCCGGCAGATCGCCAGGCGCTCCTCCGCGGACGCGTCGGGATTGGAGGCGAGCAGCTTGTCCCACAGGGTATTGTTGTCATGGGAGGACACGTAGTTGACGACCATGGCGTCGTTGGCGCTCCAGCTCACCGCGGCGTTCCGCGCGCCGCCCTGGATGCCGAACATCACCTTGTTGGCGTTCACCTTGTTGGGTTTGCCGTTCGCGTAGCCCTGGTCCTTCGCATCAAACACGCTGCCCTTGAGGCCGTCGCGGATCGCATCGTTGAACACGGCTACCGCGCCGATGGCGCCCTCGCTGGCTTTAATCTGGCGGATGTTCGCCTGGCTGGCCCGGTCATTGTCCCGCAGGGCGGAGGTGCCGCCCGTCCAGCCCTCGCCGTAGATCAGCGCCCGGGGATTGATCGCGTGCAGCGCCTGCTCGATCTCCTGCATGGTCGTCACATCGTGGAGGGCCATCAGGTCGAAGCGGAAGCCGTCCACCCCGTACTCCCGGGCCCAGTATTTCACGCTGTCCACCATGTACTTGCGGAACATGACCCGGTTGGAGGCCGTTTCGTTGCCGCAGCCGCTGCCGTTGGACACGGTGCCGTCGTAGTTGAAGCGGTAGT
>CACXEB010000307.1 GCA_902766515.1 uncultured Eubacteriales bacterium | reverse complement strand
ATGATCAGGTTTTCCAGCTGGAAGCGCTCGTCGTCCGACAGGGGCAGATATTCGCTCTTCAGCAGGCGGAGCATGTCGTCCTGGCGGTAATGGTGCGCGATGGCCGTCAGCGCGCCCAGCAGGTACTGCGCGGCGCCGAGCCGCGCGGCGTTGACCTTGCGCGACAGGTGGTGCGGGATCCTGTACATGGACAGCACATGATCAAGGATCGAAAAGTAGTGCGCTTCATCCGCGCACAGGATCTGCATATCATGCCAGGCGATGCCCCGGGCATGGAGTTCGCTCAGCTGTTCGGCCGCGTGGCAGGCCTCGGCGTAGGGGGTCGGCGCGGCATACAGCCGGATGTGGGCCGGCGGCAGCGGATAAGGCTCCGCCTGGGGTTTCAGCAGGCTGCGGTGCAGATGCTCGATGTCGTCCGGACGGGGGAAAGCGGACTGCAGCGGATGCGCGGCGAAGGGAAGGCCACTTTCCTTCAGATGCCGGATGAAGCGGCTCACGCTGTCGTTGACCGGCGCGTAAGCCGGATCGTCCGCCACGGTATTGATCAGGATATGGACGGATTCCGCGACCGGATGAACGGCCGCCGTCAGGCGGACGGTCTGCTCGGTGATCAGGTCAAACCCGGCGACGATCAGGCGGGCGCCCCGGATCAGCGGCGCGTTCGGCGCGCGGCGGTTCAATTCCTCCTCGACGTCTTCGCCGTCGACAAACCGGGTCCCCAGCAGCGCCTCATACGCGCCGTACAGGAGGGCGAGGTCATGGTATTTATCCGCCACGGCGCCCTCGGGCAGCTGTACGGCGTACTGTGAAAGCTGCTCGGGGGTGATGCGAGCGCGCTTCAGGTCCGCGATCATCCGGCTGACGCTGTCCAGGAAGCCCTGGCGGTCCGCCGCGTTCTCATAATACCGGAGGTGCTCCCGTTCACTGAACATGACGCGGCTGACGGCCATCGCCTTGCCGTGCGCGTCGATCCGCGTGCGGTCGTCCGTGCCAGCCTGCTCGAAGACGCGCTGGCTGAGGCGCAGGGGAGAGGTAACATCCACGTCAAAGAAGCCGTCTACCTGGAGCGCGTCCATCAGCGCGCGCTCCGCTGTGAGCGTGTACTGCTGTGGGACAAGCACGACGGTAGCGATGCCGAGGCTGCGCGCTTCGCGGGTCAGCGCGGCCGCCTGGGCCCACGGCTGGTGTTCGCTGCCGGTATAGAGATGGAACATGCATGCCTCCTCGGACTGCGGTGTGGTTCATTATGCGGGCCGCCGGAGCGGCCGGTCAGAGTTCGAAGGTCTCGCCGCGCAGCAGGTTGACCGCCCGCTCCAGCGCCTGGTGGATGCGGGGATTGTTTTTCTCCTCGGACCCGTAGTGAAAGCTGGAGCACAGCGCGTCGAGGTCCGCTTGGGCGGTCTGTGTCGCCCGTTCAAGCTGGGCAGCCGCGTTCGCGCAGAAGCTTTTACGCTGCTCAGCGGACAGGGAGGACTGCGCGTGGTCCAGCGCCTGCGGCAGGTCCGCCAGGCAGAATCCGGCGCATCGCTCAAAGTCCTGGCGGAACGCGCTGTCCTCGCGGTACAGCTTCATGAAGATGTCGAGATAACGGTCGATCGTGCGGCTGGTGTTTTCGCAGATCAGGCAGCGGGAGGTGGCGGACGCGACGCGCGCGCGCGCGGCGGGCAGGCGCTTGCGCTCGAACAGGCCGCCGCGCAGCTGCTGGATGGCCGGCGCGATATCCTGGCTGACCTGCCGTAGCCGCGTCTGCATCATCAGCGCGTAGCCGTGGTAATCCTTCTGGGCCATCAGCCGCTGGTGGTGCGCGGCGCAGAACCCCACCGCGTTGGTCTGCAGGCGGATGTCCGGTTCCATCACCGCACCGCCCAGGTACCGTTCGACGGTCTGCTGTTCGATCATGCGCCTGAGCTGGCAGATGGGACAGGTGTTATCGCCCTGTACCGCTTCGCGGACGGGCGCGGTCTCAAGATGCTCCTTCATGGGCGGCTCCTTCCTGGCGGCCGAACCGGGTAACAAACCGGATCACGGCCTCGAAAAGACGGTCCTTTTCCGGACCGATGGTGATGACGTGGGGGGAGGTCTGCAGGGTCACGCGCTCCCTGACGGCGGATGAAACGCCCTTCATGATCACATCGGCGCTGTCGGGCGTGATGGCGCGGTCGCTTTCGGACTGCGCGACCAGCAGGGGACAGCGGACGTCGCCGAGCTGGCGCCGGGCGCGCTGGATCAGGATATCAAGGTCATGGGTCCTGGCGACGGGGATCACGTCATAGCCGATGTCATACCCGGCGTCCAGCAGGGCCCGGGCGGGGTCCGGCTTCTTGGTGACATACGGCAGGAAGGGCGCGATCAGGTGTCCGGCCCTGCCGACCGGGTTGGCCATGCCCATCGGCGCGGAAAGGGAGACGCAGCAGGCGGCTTCCGGATGCGCAGCGGCCAGCAGCAGGCTGAGCACGCCGCCCATGGACAGGCCGCCGACGCTGACGGTCTTATATTGTCCGCGCAGCGTCCGGTAGGCGGTTTGCGCGTCCTGCCACCAGTCCTCCCAGGTTGCCTGGTTCATCTCCTCCACGGTGGTGCCATGGCCGCGCAGGCGGATGCCCTGTACGGTCAGTCCCGCCGCGTGCAGCGCCTCGCCGAGCGGCAGCATATGGGCCGGGCTGCCGGTGAATCCGTGAATGAGCAGGATCGCGTGCGGCCCGCCCTCAAGGAAGAAGGGAGCGGCGCGTTCGGACAGGAGGTCAGGCGGGAGGGGGGCGTTCGTTTCGTTCATCGCAAGCTCCATCTGATGATTGACAGGGGGACGGGGATCGTGGTAGAGTGGCTGCAGGGACCGGTATATTCTCCGGTCATGAAACGCGTCTGACGCGTCCGGGAGGAATCGTGGAATGAAGATACTGGTGATCGACGGACAGGGCGGCCGGATGGGCCGCAGGGTGCTGGAGGCGCTCAGGGAGATCTGCCCGGAGGCCGACATCATGGCGGTAGGCACCAACAGCATCGCGACGCAGCAGATGCTGAGCAGCAACTGCGCCACGCACCTGGCGACCGGCGAAAACGCGGTTATCGTCGCCTGCCGGACGGCGGACCTGATCGTCGGGCCGCTGGGCATCGCGACGGCGGATGCCATGATGGGCGAAATCACGCCGGCCATGGCCAACGCGGTCGCGTCCAGCCGGGCTTACCGGGTGCTGATCCCCATGAATCTGTGCGATACCTATGTGGCCGGTGTGGTCAAGGGCTCCGCCGCTATCCTGGAGGACGCCGTGAATCATATCCGGGAATGGATGAAGTGATACGATAGCATCACAGATGAAAACCTTCCCCGTCTGAGAGGAAGGTTTTTTGGTGCTCCGTCCGTCCCGGAAAGCACGGCGGGGCAGTGATGGCTGGTCAGCCTTCGGCGTCGTCGGGGGATGCCGCTTCCTCGGCCGCTTCTTCCGCTTCCGGCGCTTCCGGCGTTTCAGCCGCCGCTTCAGCGCCCTTGGTGACGGCGAGGGATACGAGCTGGCTCTGCAGCCACAGGATGTCCTCGACGGACATCATCCCGGCCAGGTTCAGCAGGTCTTCCTTGCGGACGCGGATGCCACGGTCAAACAGCTCCCGGATGCCGCTTTCCCTGTACGCTTTCTTCAGCTTGTCAGCGGTTTCACGGCCGGCCGCGACGGTCTGCTGGTAAGCGCTTTCGCCTTTTTCCGCCAGCTTGTCGAGGACTTCCTGCGATTTTTCCACTCCGGTACTGACCGCGCCGAAGCCGGCCATCAGGATCTTTTTCAGGCTCTCGGTCACATTTTGTTCATCCATGGCAAAAACCTCCTTGTAGGTGTCGGTGTTTATCCTTCATCCGGCGGGATGCCGGGTTCTGGCGGTGTGTCGTCAGGCTGCGCGTCGCTTTCCCCCGCGGGGAGGAAGGGCGTCTCCTGCGCCTGCCTGAGCTGGGACTCGATGGACCTGGTGCGCTGCGTCGCCTTGTCGAGGCTTTCCGCGGCCTGGCGCAGGCGGTTCTGCGTCGCGCTCAGCAGCTCATGGAAGCGCCCGAAATCCGTCCGCAGGGCGGCTACCATCTTCCAGACCTCGACGGAGCGCTGCTCGACGGCGAGGGTCCGGAATCCGACCTGCAGGCTGTTGAGCAGGGCGGTGAGCGTCGTCGGGCCGGCCGGCAGTACCCGGTAGTGGGACTGCATCTCCTCTGCCAGCCCGGGCGCGCGGAGCGCCTCGGCGTACAGGCCTTCGGTGGGGAGGAACATGATGGCAAAATCAGTGGTATGCGGCGGCGCGATATACTTGCCGCTGATGCGGCGGGCTTCCGTCCGGATGGCGTCGCGCATGGCCTTTTCGGCCTCCTGCAGCGCAGGCTGCTGGCCGGCTTCGCTGGCGGCGCGGAGGCGCTCGTAGGCCTCGAGCGGAAACTTGGCGTCGATGGGCAGCCAGACCGGCGCGTCGCCATGACCGGGCAGGCGGAGGGCATATTCCACGCGCTGTCCGCTGCTGGGGATCACCTCGACGTTCTCGGCATACTGCCCCTCGGTCATGTACTGACGGAGCAGGCCGCCCAACTGGACCTCACCCCAGATGCCGCGCGTCTTCACATTGGTCAGGACGTTCTTGAGGTCGCCGACCCCGCTGGCCAGCGTGCGCATCTCTCCCAGCCCCCTGGCGACGGTTTCAAGCTGGGCGGACACCAGGCGGAAGCTTTCCGTCAGCCGCTTTTCCAGCGTCTGGTGCAGCTTCTCGTCTACCACCTGGCGCATTTCGTCCAGCTTGCGGTTGTTGTCGTTGCGCAGGGCGTTCACGTTGCGTTCCAGCGTGGCGCGCATGTCGTTCAGCTGCGTCATGGTTTCTGCTAGGCGGGCGCTGACCTGCGCGGTCAGGGCATTCAGCCGCTGGTCGACCGTATCGGACAGGCGGCTGAGGCGCGTATCCTGCTTCAGGCTGTCCTGCCCCGCCCGGGAAGCGGCGGCCTCGAAACGGGCCTCCTCCGTGCGGTTCAGCTCGTGGGCCTCGGCGGAGATCTGCTGGCTGATCGCCTGCCACTGGGCGGCGTATTCCTCCCGGGTGACAGTCATGCGCTGCAGGGACGTGATCGCGTCCATCATCAGGCGCTCGTGCTGGTCAAACCGCCGGAGCAGCCGGCGATGGTTCCGCCGGGTCAGCGCCATCAGGATGATGACCGCCAGGAGCGCGAGCCCGCTCAGGATCAGCGGCAGTCCGTTCAACCAATCCGGCATGTCAGACCTCGCGCCTGCCTTCCAGCGCCTTGGCCAGAGTGACTTCGTCCGCGTATTCCAGGTCGCTCCCGACCGGCACACCGTGGGCGATCCGCGTCACGCGGACCCCCATCGGCTTGATCAGCCGCGCAATGTAGGTGGCGGTCGCTTCGCCCTCGATGTCGGGATTGGTGGCCAGGATCACTTCTTCGATGCTTTCGGACGACAGGCGGGCCAGCAGCTCGCGGATGCGGATGTCATCCGGCCCGATGCCGTTCATGGGGGAGAGGGTGCCGCCGAGCACATGGTACAGGCCCTTGTAGTCCCGCATGCGCTCCAGCGCCGCGACGTCCTTCGGGTCCCGCACGACGCACAGCTGGTCTGTCCGCCGGGTGGGGTCGGCGCAGACAGCGCAGAGTTCCCCCTCGGTATAATTGCCGCAGCGCGCACAGAAATGGACCGCCTTGCGGCCTTCCCACAGGGCCTGCGCCAGGTCGTGCACCTGTTCCTCCGGGAGGGAGACGATGTGATAGGCCAGGCGCATGGCGCTTTTCTGGCCGATGCCCGGCAGGCGGGACAGGGCCAGGGCGATGCGTTGGATCGGTTCTGCCTGGGACGCCATGTTACAGCAGGCCGCCCATACCGCCGGGAGCCATGCGGTTCATGGTCTCTTCGCGGGTCTTTTCACCGGTGCGCAGCGCTTCGTTCACGGCCGCCATGATCAGGTCCTGGAGCATTTCCACGTCGTCGGGATCGACGGCTTCCGGTTTGATGGTCAGGCTCAGCAGCTCCCGCTTGCCGGACACTTTGCAGGTGACCACGCCGCCGCCGCTGCTCGCTTCGTACTCGCGGTTGTCCAGTTCTTCCTGGGCCTCGGTCAGCTGCTGCTGCATCTTCTGGGCCTGGCGCATCAGCTGCTGCATGTTGCCGCCGGGAAAGCCGCCAAAGTTATTTCGCATGGGTGTGTTCCTCCTTGATATGATTTTGCAGAATATGGGTCAGGGTTTCCAGGAATAGGTATACCGGCCGATCAGCCACGGATGACCGTCGTACGCGCCGTAGGCGTCGCCGAACACGCGCAGCGTATCGCCGACCGCCCAGGTGTCGTTGGACATATTGTCCAGAAGGACCAGGCGGGATTCGGTTTCCGTACCGGTTTCCATCAGCGCGCGCTGCGGCGTGTCGGACAGGATCCGGGTGATGGTGCCTTTGCACACGTAGATGGTCGTGTTGCGTACACGGGTCGCCAGGGTATCCAGGTACTGCGTGTAGTTGTACGCGTCCATGGGCCAGGCCTTGGGCGTGTAGTTGGCCGCGGAGGGCACGTGATACACGTCGAAGTTGACGATGGTCGTCTTCTTGCCGGGATAGGAGGCTTCGATGGTGATCGTGTTGGTGCCGATCTTGTTGAAGACCGCCGTGAAGGAGAAAGTGCCGGTGGACAGGAGCTTGGAGGTATCCAGGTCCCGGTGGTCCGACAGGACGCGGATGGTCGCCTTGTTCATGGTGGTGCCGCTGACGGTCATGGTGTTGTCCTTGCCGCTCCAGCGCTCGGCGATGGAGGCATCCAGCTCCAGCAGGATGTCCTGCTTTTCACGGTACAGGACCATGTCGATCGTGTTCTTGCGGCAGTACTTGGTCTGGCACTCAATGATGATGTGGTTCTCGCCGATGGCCTGGACGGTGGCGTTGTAGGAAATCAGGCCGTTCTGCGAGCTGACGAGGTCCGAATAGTTTTCGTTGTTGATGGTGACGGTGCTGCCGCGTTCCACCTGGAACTGGATCTGGTATTTCGGGCGGCTGTTGACCTCGACATACAGCACGTCGGGGGAAACGAGGGTGAT
>CACXEB010000306.1 GCA_902766515.1 uncultured Eubacteriales bacterium | reverse complement strand
CGCGGCTCCCCTCGGCACGTCCTCTGCGGCACTCCCATCCCATCGCCTACGGTTCGGCCTGCGGCCTCATCCGCCGGATGAACCGGCGGACGCTGGGATTCCGTGCCGAAGAGGACAGGTTGGTACGTCGTTGGGCTGAGTGAATTGACGCCGGAGGTTATCCTGTCGTTTCTCTTTCACGTCTTTTCTTTTCCTCCTTTGCGGCACCCGTGAACAGTAAGGACTCCCGCGGGAAATCATGAATCGCTGCCGGGACAGGATTGACAAGCAAGGTCTCATTTGATAAAATAGGCTCGTGTCTGTACACCGCGTGGGGTGTACGGCGGTTTTTCCGTACCCGGCCTTTCCGGGGAGGGAGGACAGTTGGTTCCCCTTTTTCTCATGATTCAGCCTGTCATTCTTCGAAAAGGAGTATGTTTTATGGAAAAGTATGTCAAGCCCGAGATGGAAGTGATCCGCATGGACCATGAAGACACCATCCTGACCAGCGGCAGCTGTGAAGTGATCCTGGCCTGGAATGTCAGCTGGCAGGACGCCAGCGGCAACACATACACCAACAGCGGCAAGTGATCGATCCTTATCGCGCAGCAAGTACCGGACGGCTTTGGCAGTGGCAGAGCCGCCCTTTTTTTCATCACAACGCCTGTTTTCGGAGATAATGCCCATGCCCATCATCAAGGAAATCAAAAAACCGGACGCGTTCCTTCAGAAGCTTCTGCCGCCGCAAAAGCCTGAAGCCGGCGTGGTTTACAGGCCTTCCCAGTTCGTCCGGCAGTCCGGCGGCCGCGTATGGAATACCCTGACGCAGCAATGCCTCGAAACAGACCTGCCCGGGACGGTCCGCGCCGGCGAAGGCTATGACGGCCTGATCAGAAGCTTCTTCCTGGTCCCGGAAGGGAAGGATGAGTGCCGTTTTTACATGGGTCTCCTGACCCTGGCGCGCGCGCTGCAGATCAGGTCCGCTTATCACGGCTACACCATCCTGCCGACCACACGCTGCAACGCGCGCTGCGTTTACTGCTATGAGCAGGGCATGGCCCAGACAACCATGACGCCGGACATCGTCCGCCAGACCGTGCGCTTTATCACGGAAACGCACGCGGATGAAACCGTCCGCGTGGACTGGTTCGGCGGCGAGCCGCTGCTTTGCCCGGAGATCATCGACGCCGTCTGCGGCGGCCTGGCGGAGGCGGGCATCGCCTTCAAATCATCCATGATCACCAATGGCAGCGTGATCACGCAGGAACTCATCCGCCGGCGGATGGCCGGTCCCTGGAATCTCCGCAAAATCCAGCTTTCCATGGACAGTGATGAAGCGGATTACATACGCCGCAAACGCTATCCCCTGAACCGGGACCAGTACCACACCGTACTGAACGCGGCCGGCTTGCTGGCAGACGCGGGGATCCGCGTGACCATCCGCTGCAACGTGGACAGCGACAACTGGGATGGGCTGAACGCTTTTTTTACTGACCTGAAAGCAGCGGTCCGCGACCGGTCGCGCGTCGGCGTCTATCTGTGTCCCCTGGACAAAGTGAGGACGGGGCCGGACGATATCGCCATGTGGCAGCGCGTCATGGCGGCCAACGACGCCCTGGGGCAGGAGGGATTCGCATACGCTCAGTCGCTGTGCGGCAACGGGCATTTCCATGCAACGCACTGCATGGCGGATATGAACCGGGTCGCCATCTGTCCGGACGGCAGCCTCTATGCCTGCGAACGCTGTCCCCAGGCCGCCCGCTTCGGCGATATCCGGAACGATGTCACCCTGCCTGACGCCAGGCGGTCTTTCTGCAGGATGGACCGCCCCCGCGAAAAATGCCGGTCATGTCCCTACCTGCCCATCTGCACGCCCTTTGCCGCCTGCCCGGTCCAGGACACGCACTGCCGGGAGATCAGGGACCTGGCGCTGCCGGCTTTTCTGCGGCGATTGAGCGAAGCGGACATGCCGGATGACGATGACGCCTGACCGGCCCCCACCGGCTTTCACCGCGCCTCATCGCAGGAAACCGGCATTGCAGATAAAGAATCAAGCCGAAAAAAGGAGACCCCCGAATGAATATCCTTGTGTTGAACGGCTCCCCCGCAGGAAAGGACAGCATCACGCTGTACACCATGCTGTTTATCCGGAAGCATTTTCCGGAGCATGATTATGAGATCCTGCATGTAGGACAGCAGATCCGGAAGATGGAGCAGGATACCGGCGCGTGGATGGAAGCGCTGAAAAAGGCCGACCTGATCGTTTTCTGCTATCCGGTCTATACCTTCCTGGTACCGGCACAGCTGCACCGGTTCATCGAACTGGTCAAGGAAAGCGGGATGGATCTCAGCGGCAAATACGCGACGCAGCTCAGCACATCCAAGCATTTCTACGATGTGACCGCCCACCGGTTCATCCAGGACAACTGCGCCGACCTCGGGCTCAGATACATCCGCGGCCTGTCGGCGGACATGGATGACCTGCTGCATGACAAAGGGCAGCAGGAAGCGCTGGCATTCTTCCGCTATGTCCTCTGGAATATGGACCACGGCTTCCAGGAGCCCGCGGCTGCCCGGCCCGCGTGCGGGGCACCCGAAAGGACGACCGCCCGGGCGGAGCGGCTGGCGGTTGACGCACCGAAACGGATCGTCATCGTCGCGGATGGCGCCCATTCGGCAGAAAACCGGCTGCAGGCCATGTGCGAGCGGCTGAAGAACCGTCTGCCCTGCGAGACGGAGATCATCGACATTCAGGAGTTTCCCTTTGCCGGCGGCTGCCTGGGCTGCTTCCACTGCGCCGCAGACGGGCAATGCGTATACAAGGACGGTTTCGACAGCTACCTGAGGGAGCATATCCAGTCGGCGGACGGCCTGGTATATGCCTATACCGTCAAAGACCACAGCATGGGCTATCGGTTCAAGCTGTTCGACGACCGGCAGTTCTGCAACGGCCATCGCACCGTCACCATGGGCAAGCCGGTGGGGTACCTGGTCGACGGGTGCCTGGACGCGGAACCAAACCTGAGGATGCTGATGGAAGCGCGGGCGCAGGTGGGCGGCAACACGCTGGCAGGCATCGCCTGCAACCAGCACGACCCGGACCGCGCCATTGACCAGCTGGCCGAAACCCTCTGCTATGCGATCACCCGGCACTACCAGCCGCCCAAGGATTTTTACGGCGTGGGCGGGCTGAAGATCTTCCGCGACCTGATCTGGCAGATGCAGGGCCTGATGCGGGCGGACCACAAGTTCTACAAACAGCACGGCTTCTATGCTTTCCCGCAGAAAAAGCGCGGCAGGATGATGGCCATGTATCTCGTCGGCGGTATGATGAACAACGCCCGACTGCGCAAAAAGCTCGGCGGAAGGATCACGGAAGGCATGACCGGTCCCTATCGGAAAGTGCTGGACGAGGCAGGCAGAACCGATGATCAGACGCATTGAGGCAGCGGACCGCCGGGACGGTTTGACATGAAGGAGACAGGCATGAACGTTTTCAAGTGCAAAATGTGCGGCGGGGACCTTGACATCCAGACAGGTTCAGCCCTGTGCAGATGCGCCTACTGCGGAACCGTCCAGACGATCCCCGCCGCCGGCAATGAGCGGAAGACCGATCTGTTCAATGAGGCAAACCGACTGCGGATGGAGTCGGAATTCGATCAGGCAGCGGCCGTCTACGCGGCCGTCGCCGATGAGTTCCCGTACGAAGCGGAAGCCTATTGGGGCCGGTGCCTGTGCAGATACGGTATCGAATATGTGGACGAACCCCAAACAGGCCGGAAGATCCCGACATGCCACCGCACCCTGGCCGCGTCCATTCTGGAAGACGGGGATTATCTGCAGGCCCTCCGGTATGCGCACACCGCGGCGCGGGCGTACTATACACAGGAAGCCGGCCGGATCGACGCGATCCAGCGGGGTATTTTCCGGATCGTCGAAAGCGAGACACCCTATGACGTATTCATCTGCTACAAGGAAACCTACGAGGACGGGCAGCGGACAGAGGACAGCGTCCTGGCGCATGACATTCATGACGCGCTGACGGCTCGGGGGCTGAAGGTCTTTTTTGCCCGGATCACCCTGGAGGACAAATTGGGCCAGGAATATGAGCCCTATATCTATGCCGCCCTCCAGTCAGCCCGGGTCATGCTTGCCGTGTTCACCAGCAAAGCGCGTCTGAATGCCGCCTGGGTCAAAAATGAATGGTCGCGTTATCTGGAGATGATGGAAAGCGACCGGACGAAGCACCTTGTGCCCTGCTACAAAGGCATCGGGATTTCCGAAATGCCCCCGGAATTCCGGCGCCTGCAAGGCCAGGACATGTCCAAGCTCGGATGGCTCCAGGATCTGACGCGCGGCGTCATGAAACTGTGCGGCAAGGATCAGCGGCAGCCGCAGACACAGGATGCCGGCAAGAAGGCCCAGCGCGCGGCTCCCCCGCCGGTGCCCGTCGCCATTCTCCCCACGGTGACAGCAGCCATAGCACCCGATGAACCGCCGAAAGCCACAGCGTCCTTCTGGAAAACGCTCGTCACGATCCTCCACATCCTCAGCGTTGCCTTTACGCTGCTGATGACCGTCGCTTTTTCCCCGGGCAGCAGCACCTTGATTCTGATCAGTCTGGCAGCGTCCCTGGCCGCGATCCCATTGA
This sequence comes from uncultured Eubacteriales bacterium, assembly GCA_902766515.1. The sequence goes on along the minus strand of CACXEB010000306.1, from coordinate 541 downwards.
TCTGGAAACGCGACAGGAAGAAGAGCATCAAACGGATCCTGCTCGATATATTCCTGTGCTTTGTCGCCGTGCTCGTCATATCGGTGAACTCGTCGGGCGCAGACCCCGACATCGGCTTGACCGCCTCCTATGTTTTCGTCATTCTCAATATTCTGTTTTAAGCACAAAAAGGCGCTGCTGCAGGTTCTGTCTTCTGCAGCAGCGCCTTCATGATTGCCGATCCCGAAAAAGTCATCCATATCCCAACGTTCAGCGTCACATGCGCGCCGGCATTTCCACCCTGGGGTTCCCGGGATACGCACCCGGTACCGGGATCATATTTACCCCCTGATTTCTTTCACAATCCCCGCGGCTTCGCGGACGAGGCGTTCGATTTCGTCGAATCTGCCTTCCTTCACGAGCGCGCCGCTGACCATCCAGCTGCCGCCGCAGGCAACAATGCGGTCATACTTCAGGTAATCCTTCACGTTTTCCGCGTTGATGCCGCCGGTGGGCATGAACTGGAGATTGACATAAGCGGCGCAGACAGCCTTGATCATTT
>CACXEB010000305.1 GCA_902766515.1 uncultured Eubacteriales bacterium | reverse complement strand
GGTGCTCGGCCGGCGCTTCCGCCGCGCGGTGAGCGAAGACCCGGCGGAAAGATGGCCCATGCCCGACCTGGTGCTGATCGACGGCGGTCCCGAGCAGCTGCGCTTCGCGCGCACCGCCATGCTGGCCGCCGGCGCCGATGTGCCCATGTTCGGCCTCGCCAAGCGGATGGAGGAAATCTACCTGCCTGACCGGGAGGAACCCATCCTGCTGGACCGCAAAAGCCCGGCCCTGCACCTGATCCAGCGCGTGCGCGACGAAAGCCACCGCTTCGCCATCACCTACCACACGGGGCTGCGCGGCAAGGCCAGCGTCCACAGCCAGCTGGAGGACATACCCGGCATCGGACCGGCCCGCCGGCGCGCGCTGCTGGCCCATTTCGGCAGCCTCCGGGCCATGCGTGAAGCGACGCAGGAGGACCTCGCCGAAGTTCCCGGCATGACAAAGCCCACGGCGGAAGCGCTGTGGGCCTGGCTGCACCGGGGAGACCAGCCTGCCTGACTGAAAAATCGCTGATTCATCCCGCGTTGCCTGAAGCGATTCCCCCGTACCCGTAGTCTTCCCCCTCCACCGCCTGGCGGACCGCCGCCTCGTCCACGGGACCGCTCAGGGTCATCACGGCGGTGCCGGCCGTATGGCTGGCCTCCGCCGAAGTGACGAAGGGCAGGGCCTCCAGCGCCTTGCGTACTGCGGCCTCGCAGTGCTCGCACATCATGCCTTCCACCCGGATCGTCAGTGTCTTCGGTGTGTCATCTGATACCGGCGCCGGTGTTTCCGTTTCCGGCCCGCCTGCGCGGGCCGGTTTTTTGCTGCGCGCGGGACGGTCACGGCGGGCGTCATGGACATTGAACAGGTTCAGCCGCAGGGCGTTCATGCACACTGTGAAACTGGACAGGCTCATGGCGGCGGCCCCGATCATCGGGCTCATCTGAAAACCGAACAGGCCGGCGGCCATGGGGATGCAGACCAGATTGTAGAAAAAGGCCCAGAAGAGGTTCTGGTGGATATTGCGCAGCGTCGCGCGGCTCAGGCGGATGGCCGCCGGGACATCCATCAGCGAGCTGTTCATCAGCACCACGTCCGCGCTGTCGATCGCGACATCCGTGCCCGCGCCGATGGCGATGCCGATGTCCGCCCGGGTGAGGGCGGGCGCGTCGTTGATGCCGTCGCCCACCATGGCGACGCGTCCCGACTGCTGCAGCCGGCGGATGACCGCTTCCTTGCCGTCGGGCAGGACGCCCGCGATGACCTCGTCCACACCGGCCTGCGCGCCGATGGCGGCGGCGGTGCGCTCATTGTCGCCGGTCAGCATGACGACGCGGAGGCCCGCGCCCTTGAGCTGGCGGATGGCCTCGGCGGAGTCCGCCTTGATGACATCCGCGACCGCAATCAGACCGAGGGCCCGGCCGTCCTCTGCGAAGAACAGGGGCGTTTTTCCCTGGGCCGCCAGTGTCCCGGCCGCCTGCGCGAGCGCGTCATCCGGCCGGGAGACCGTGCGGATATAGGCGTCGTTTCCCCCCTGCAGCGCGCGGCCGTCCCGCCTGGCTTCCAGGCCGCTGCCCGGAAGGACGCGGAAATCAGTGACCGCTTCCGGCTTCATTCCCCGGTCCTCCGCCAGTTGGACGATGGCCCGGGCCAGCGGGTGCTCGCTGTGCTGCTCCAGCGCATAGGCGCGCGCCAGCAGCGTCTCCTCCGTGCATCCTTCCGCGGGCACGATGTCCGTGACCCGCGGCACCCCTTCCGTGATGGTGCCGGTCTTGTCCAGCGCCACGATTTCCGCCTTGCCGGCGGTCTCCAGCGCTTCGCTGGTCTTGAACAGGATGCCGTGCTTCGCGCCGAGGCCGTTGCCGACCATGATGGCGACCGGCGTGGCAAGGCCGAGCGCGCACGGACAGGAGATGACGAGCACGCAGATGCCGCGCGCGAGCGCGTCGCTGAATGCCGCGCCGGCGATCAGCCAGCCTACGGTGACCGCGAGCGCGATACCGATGACGGCCGGTACAAAGATGCCGGACACCCGATCCGCGATCCGGGCGATCGGCGCTTTCGTGGCCGCCGCGTCCGACACCATCCGGATGATCTGGGACAGGGTCGTATCCTCGCCAACGCGGGTCGCGCGGCAGCGCAGGTAGCCGGAGGTATTGACGGTCGCGGCGCTGACCGTATCGCCGGCCGCCTTGTCCACGGGCACCGATTCGCCGGTCAGGGCGGATTCGTTGACCGCGCTCGCGCCTTCCACGACGACGCCGTCCACCGGAATGTTCGCGCCGGGCCGGACCACAAACAGGTCGCCGGACTGCACCGTCTCCACCGGCACCTCCGTCTCCTGGCCGTCCCGCCAGAGCACGGCGGTTTCGGGCGCCAGCCGCATCAGGCTCTTGAGCGCGTCCGTGGTGCGTCCCTTGGACATCGCCTCCAGCATCTTGCCCACCGTGATCAGCGCCGGGATCATGGCCGCCGACTCGAAGTACAATTGTCCGCTGTACAGCGGCATCAAGTCCGTGTTGCTCCCGCCCGCGGCGATCATCCCGCACATCTGGTAAAACACCCGGACGCTCCACCCGAAGGACACCGACGACCCCAGCGCCACCAGGGTATCCATGTTCGGGGACCGGTGCAGCAGGGACTTAAAGCCGCTGACAAAAAACGCGTGGTTGATCAGCATCACGGCCGCCGCGAGCAGCATCTGCGTCAGGGTCAGGCCCAGGTGGTTGTGCGTCAGCCAGGCGGGCAGCGGCCATCCGGCCATATGATGCCCCATCGTGATGTACATGAGCGCCGCGAGAAAGCCCACCGACCAGATGAGCCGGCGTCGGAGCCGGGGCGTCTCCCGGTCCCGCAGGGCTTCCTCGTCCGCCGCGGCGCGCCGGTCCCGGGCGTCCGCGCCCTTGATCCGCGCGCCGTACCCGGCGGCTTCCACCGCCGCGATGATCGCCTGGGGATCGGCGGTGCCCTCCACCCCCATCGAATTGGTCAGCAGGCTGACAGCGCACTGGCTGACGCCCGGCACCCCGGAAACGGCCTTCTCCACGCGGGCCTGGCAGGCCGCACAGCTCATGCCGGTCACGATATACTGGTCCATAAACGCTCCTTGTTTCGTATTACTGCCCGTTTCACGCACCTTCGTGCAGCAGCGTCACAGGCAAAAAGTCATATAGGAAGGGATGTGCAGGATCCGCTCAGTCACCTGAAGATTCTTGGGATGAATCACATAGGTCTGACCGATCCTGTGACTGTAGATGTCTATGAAACGTTCGAGGGAAGTCGTCGTATATCGCTTCCCTGACTTCACCTCGATCGGGAAGATTCTCGGCTTTGTTTTGCTGCCGTTGCTGATCAGGAAATCGATCTCAATGTCGTTCCGATGCTTTTCTTCATTATAACGGATGTAGAAGAACAGGCGGTAGCCATTGGCTGTCAGGCACTGCGCAATCGCGTTCTCAAACAGCATGCCTTCATTGATGGACAGCCGGTCATTCAATATCTGGCGATACAGCTCGCCTTCCGCAATCTCCGACTCGGTAAACGCATGGCTCACCAGCAGCCCGGTATCCCCCATGTAGCATTTGATATATGTCCGGTCTTCATTGATCGCCAGGCCCACGTTCGGATCCATGCAATTGAAGCACTCGTTGACCATCATCGCATTCCCCAGCCAGAAAAAGGTATCCTGGTACATGGGAAATGTCGCTTTTTCCTCTATATTCGACAATCTGATCCGCTTTTCATGCTGGGAAAGGAAAGCGGGGATCTGTTCAAAAATCGAAGCCACCCGGGTGCGGTATTTCACGTCGGCGCGCTGAATATCATTCGCATAAAGCGACAGAATATCCCGCTTTTCGGTGTCAGCGGCGACGAAGCTGCGGTTTTCTTCCAGGTATTTGGATACGCATTTCGGCATGCCGCCGACCAGCATATACTGTTTGAACAGCAGCATCGCTTTGTGATGAAGGTTTTCTTCCAAAGG
>CACXEB010000304.1 GCA_902766515.1 uncultured Eubacteriales bacterium | reverse complement strand
GGCGACGTCGATCACGAGCAGCAGCCGCTGAAGGTGCTCGGCCAGGCGTTCTTTGAGCAGCTCATACCGCAGCCGCTTCTCTTCCCTCGCGAAGTGTGCCTCCCGGGACTGTTCGGCCATGCTGCCGTAATTCAGCGCCCGGCCGCCGAACTGTTCGCTGGTCAGGTCAAACAGTTTGCCGCCGACGACGTTGCAGCAATGGAAATTCCCGTCGTCCAGCGGGACGCCGTACACCTTCCCCCCGAAAATATCCTGCGCCAGGAACGCCGTGATGGAGCACTGCCCGTAAGTGGGGTTTTCGGGCGTCCACGCGTCCCGCATCCGGGGGGCGCAGGTCTCCGCGCACCAGACCTGTTTCAGCGCGTCGTACAGGTCGGCCGGCGTCCGGAACGGCCCGCTCCGGTCAATGGGCGGCATCGTCGCCTGGTCCCACCCGTAAAATAAGCGGCTCACTGCTGTATCCTCCTGAAGCGTTTATCCAGTTCCGTGTGCGTCACCGTGACCATCAGCGGGCGGCCGTGCGGACAGGTAGGCGGGATGTTCCGGGCCAGGATCTCGTTCACCAGCCAGAGCAGTTCCTCATCCGCCACCCGCTCGCCGCCTTTCACCGCGTGCCGGCAGGCGTTCGTCGCCACCCGCAGCTTCCGGTCATAATCGTCGAGGCGGCCGAACTCCGCCAGCTCGTCCAGGCAGTCCGACAGGCACCGGGCCGCTTCCGTCTGGCCCAGGATCACCGGCAGGCCGCGGAGGACCAGCGTGTCCTCCCCCATTTCGTCCACGTCGAAGCCGAGGGAAACCAGCGTTTCCCGGCTCTCGAGGTAGGCCGCGTACTGCGTGCGGCTGACAGGAACCGTCACGGGGATCAGCAGCGTCTGGCTGACCGGCGCGTGGGAAGTCTCCCGCATCAGGCGCTCGTACAGTACCCGCTCGTGGGCCGCGTGCTGGTCGCACATCACCAGCTGGTCCTCATACTCGAACAGGATATAGGTATCGAAGACGACGCCGATCAGCCGGGCGCGGGCAGCCGGAGCCGCCTCCGCGATCACCTGCTGCTCCGGCGCTTCCTGCGCGGGCACGGCCGCCTGCGGCGCTTCCGGCGGTGCCGGCTGCTCTGCGGGCACGGCCGGCGCCGCTTCCGCAGGCGCTGGCGCGCACGCGGGAGCCGGAACCGGCACGGACACAGGCGCTTCGTCCCGCATGACAGGCGCAGGCGCATGGAAGCTGCGGTCCGGCGCGGCGGGCTTCACGGCAGGCGCCGCCTGCGCGGGCTGCGCGGCGGCCACCGGCTGCGGCCGCACCTGCGGCGCCGGCTGGCGCGGCTTCACTGTCAGCGGATCGGTGAACAGGCGCGGCTTCAGCAGGTCCTCCTGCTGCGAGCCCTCCAGGGCTTCCCGCACCGCCTGCTCCACCGCATCCCGCACGGCCGCCTCGTTCTGGAAGCGGATCTCCCACTTGTTCGGATGCACGTTGACGTCCGTCTGCTCAAACGGCATCGTCAGGTGCAGCGCGCACATGGGAAAGCGGCCGATCATCACCCGCTGCCGGCAGGCGGTCTCCACCGCGTTGGACAGCAGGGCGCTCTTCATGACCCGTTTGTTGATGAAAAAGTATTCCTGGGCGCGGTTGCTCCGGGCGACGTCGCCGACGCCCACATAGCCGTCCACGATCACCCCGCCGCTCATTCCCCTGACCGGCGTCAGCATCCTAAGGACATCCAGGCCGTACACGCTCAGCAGCGCGTTTTTCAGCTGGCCGTCCCCGGCGCTGAAATAGACATTCCGGCCGTCGGCCTGGTAGCGGAAGCTGATATCCGGCCGGGAAAGGATCAGCCGCGACATCAGCTCGGTCACGCTGGCGGTCTCAAAGGCCGGCTTCTTCAGGAACTTCCGGCGCACCGGCGCGTTATAGAACAGGTCGCTGACCAGCACCGAGGTCCCCAGCGGCGAGGCGGCTTCGCTGATCGAGGTGATCTGTCCCCCGTCGTTCAGCACCTGCATGCCGCTCTCCGCGTCCGCGGTGCGCGTCGTCAGGCGCACATGGGCCACGGCCGCGATCGACGCGAGCGCCTCTCCCCGGAAGCCCAGGGTGGCGACCTGCCACAGGTCGCTCGCGTCGCGGATCTTGCTGGTAGCGTGGCGCTCGAACGCCATGCGGAGCTCCGAGGCGGGAATGCCTGAGCCGTTGTCCGTCACGCAAAAGCTTTTGAGCCCGCCCTCGCGGATGTCCACGGTGACCGCCGTCGCCCCTGCGTCCAGCGCGTTCTCAATCAGTTCCTTGATGGCGGCCGCGGGCCGCTCCACCACCTCGCCCGCCGCGATCTGGCCGATCACCTCAGGCGACAAACGAATAATCTTCTGCATACCTTCATCCGTTCCGGGCTGTCCCTTCCGTCCGGTCCGCCGGACCCGGACAGTCCACAAGCCGTATTATAGCAAATTGACAAGGCAGAAGCAACGAAAAATGTAGTGGCATTTTCCCGACCGGAATGATATAATAGCCATACACCATACAGACAGGAGGCGGGCAATTGGACAAGCTGGTCATGGGATACTGGGACTGTCCCTACTGCGATTCGAAAGGCATCCGCGGGGACATGGCGGCCTGCCCCAACTGCGGCCGGCCCCGCGGCGCGGTCAAATTCTACCTGAAGGACCACGCGGAGGCGCAGGAGCACAAGGCGGACCGTCCGCCGGACGTTGAGTACGTCGACGAGGAAAAGGCCAAATACGTCAACCGCAACCCCGACTGGTACTGCTCCTTCTGCGAAACGCTGAACAGCGACAACGCGCAGACCTGCGCCAGCTGCGGCGCGTCGCGGGCAGACTCTGAAGCCAACTACTTCCAGATCCACGAGAAGAAAAAGCAGCGGGAAGCCGCGCAGGCGCAGCCCGCGCAGACGCCTCCGAAGAAGAGCCGCCTGCCGATGATCCTGATCGCCGCCGTGCTGGTCATCGCCGGCCTGTTCTTCTTCCTGAACAGCAACACGACGCGCGGCAGCCAGGTCAGCGGGATCAGCTGGGAGCGCGTCATCGAGGTCGAGCAGAACACCCTGTACCACGAATCGGGATGGACGGTGCCCGCCGGCGGCGAGATCACCGGCCAGCACCGGGAAATCCACCACTATGAGCGGGTCCTCGACCACTACCAGCCCGTGGAGGTGCAGCGGTCCCGCCGGGTCATCGACCACTACGAAACCTACTATACCTATGAGGACCTCGGAAACGGCATGTTCCAGCAGGTCGAGCAGCAGAAGCCGGTCTATACGACCGAATACTACACCGAAACCGAACAGCAGCCCGTCTACCGCAGCGAGCCCCGCTACCAGACGATGTACGAATACGATATCTGGCGATGGGTCTCCCTCCGCCAGGC
>CACXEB010000303.1 GCA_902766515.1 uncultured Eubacteriales bacterium | reverse complement strand
GTGATCCTGACCGGCGGCGCGGACCTGTCCCCGGAGACGTACGGGGAGGCGCCGCTGCCCGTCTGCGGCGCGACGGAACCGGCGCGCGACCGGATGGAGCTGTACCTGCTCCGCCGCTGCCTCGCGGAGAAAAAACCTTTTCTGGCCATCTGCCGCGGCTTTGAGGTCTTCAACGTCGGCCTGGGCGGCAGCCTGTACCAGGATATCGCCACGCAGCGGCCCGATTCCCTCCGCCATCCCTGCTACGAGACGCCGGCCGACCAGGTGCACGGCGTGGCGATCGCGCCCGGCACGCGCCTCCGCGAGCTGATCGGCGCCGACAGCTGCCGGGTCAACTCGCGGCACCACCAGGGCGTCCGCAAGGTCGGCGAGGGCCTGCGCGTCTCCGCCACGGCGGACGACGGGCTGGTGGAAGGGCTGGAACTGCCCGGCCATCCCTTTGCGATCGGCGTGCAGTGGCACCCCGAAACGCTGTCCTCCTACGCCCCGGAAGCGCAGCGACTGTTTGACGCGCTGGCGGAAGCGGCCGCCCAGGGGTCCGGTCGATGACGCGGGAACTGGCGCTGGTCGCGGACCTGCACGGAAACCTGCCCGCCACGGAGGCGCTCGACCGGGACCTCAGGCGGCGCGGCATTGACACGATATACTGCCTCGGCGACATCGTCGGCAAGGGACCGTGCTCCCCCGACACCTTCGACTGGGCGTTCCGCCGCTGCCAGGTCATCGTGCAGGGCAACTGGGACCAGGGCATCAGCGAGCAGTGGTTTCCCAACGACCAGTTTTATTACCGGCAGCTGGGGCCGGAGCGGATGCGTAAGTTGAAGACGCTGCCCCGCGAGCACGCCTTTACGCTGAGCGGGCGGCGGATCCGGCTGATCCACGGCCGGCCCGTGATGGACAGCCTGCTCACGCCCTCCGCAAGCGCGGAATGCCTGCTGCCGCTGTTCGAGCCGGACTACCAGGTGGTGGGCTACGCGGATGTGCACCGGCAGGGGATGCGCATGGTGGATACCCGCGGCATCCTGTTCAACACCGGGGCGGTCGGCAATCCCCTCGGCGTCACGATGGTGCAGTACGCCATCCTGCGCGGCGATGACGAGGACGCGGAGGCGCCGCTGGACATCAGCTTTGTGACCCTGCCGTATGACCGGGCAGCCGCGATCCGCGATACGGAAGCGGCTGTCGGCCTGCCGAACGGCGACCTGTTTTCCGCGGAGCTCCAGACCGGGCGGTATGCCCGCGCCCACCTGAAGGGAAAGTCCTGACCATGCCCAAACGCGTATTTGTGACCGGCGGCTCCTCCGGCATCGGGGAGGCGCTGGTCCGGCGGCTGACCGCCGAAGGCTGCATTGTGGCCTTCACCTATCATACCCACGGCGACGCGGCGCGCGCCCTGTCCCAGGAGACGGGCGCGCTGTGCTTTCCCTGCGACGTGCGCGACGCGCAGAGCGTGCAGGCGGCGGCGGACGGCGCCATGCGGTACCTTCACCGGCCCGACGCCCTGGTCAACAACGCGGGCATCGCCCGCCGGGGCCTGCTTGAAGAGATGGACCCGCAGGACTGGGACGACATGATGGCCGTCCACCTCCGCGGCGCCTTCCTGTTCAGCCGCGCCCTGCTGCCGGGCCTGCGGGCCGCCCGCGGCGCCATCGTCAACATCGCGTCCATCTGGGGGCAGACCGGCGGCGCCTGCGAGGCGGCCTATTCCGCCGCCAAGGCCGGCCTGATCGGCCTGACCAAGGCGCTCGCGAAGGAGGCCGCTCCGGACGTCCGGGTCAACGCGGTCGCCCCCGGCGTGATCGACACGCCCATGCTCGCCGGCTTCAGCGAGGAGGACCTCGAAGCCCTCCGCGCCAACATTCCCCTGGCCCGCCTCGGCCGCCCCGAAGACGTCGCCGACGCCGTCCGGTTCCTGATCTCGGACGCATCCTCCTATATCACCGGCCAGGTACTGGCTGTCAACGGCGGGATGTACATATGACAAATATTACACAAAAGTGGCGCAATTGCAACATTGCGCCTTTTGTTTGACAAAGGGTCTTTTCAGAAGGCCAAAAATCATGTATAATGGCCCTGTGTCGCGATGTTGGCAATCCGACCCAAAGGAAAGGACGTACGGAATGAACCAGATGCAGGATTGGCAGGATGACATCAGCTCGATTCCCTTCGGACCCCTGGGCGTCATCGTTTTGCCCGGATGCGAAGAGATGGGCGACAGGATCAACTACTGGCTTGAGAAGTGGCATTCCCAGTCAGAAGACAAGGACGCGGATTTTTACACGACAACCGGAAAGGGCCATTCCTCCTTCCTCATCAAGGCACAGTGCCCGCGCTTCGGCACAGGCGAAGGCAAGGGCGTCATCAAGGAAACCGTGCGCGGCTACGATATCTATATCCTGGCGGATGTCTGCGCGCACAACGTCACCTACAAGATGTACGGGCAGACGGTCCCCATGTCCCCGGACGACCACTTCCAGGATATCAAACGCATCATCTCCGCCATCGGCGGCAAGGCCAAGCGCATCACCGTCATCATGCCGATGCTGTATGAAAGCCGCCAGCACCGCCGCGCCTCCCGGGAGAGCCTGGACTGCGCGATGGCCCTGCACGAGCTCAACAACATGGGCGTCGACAACATCATCACCTTCGACGCGCACGATCCCCGCGTCGCCAACGCGATCCCCCTGGGCGGCTTTGAAAGCGTGATGCCCACCTACCAGATGCTCAAGGCCCTGCTCAAGCATGTGAAGGACCTGCGCATCGACAAGGACCACCTGATGTTCGTCAGCCCGGACGAGGGCGCCATGCAGCGCAACATCTACTACGCGTCCGTCATGTCCCTGGACCTGGGCATGTCCTACAAGCGCCGCGACTACTCGACCGTGGTCAACGGCCGCAACCCCATCGTCGCGCATGAGTACCTGGGCGCGTCGGTCGACGGCAAGGATGTCATCGTGGTCGACGACATGATCTCGTCCGGCGAAAGCGTCATCGAGCTCGCCAAGGAGCTCAAGGCCCGCGGCGCGTCCCGCATCATCGCCATGGCGACCTTCGGATTCTTCACCAACGGCATCGAGGAGTTCAGCAAGGCGTATGAGAACGGCCTGATCTACCGTGTCATCACCACCAACGCCACCTACCGGATGCCGGAGCTGCTCGCCGCGCCCTGGTACATCGAGGCGGACATCGGCAAATACATCGCGTACCTGATCGCTACACTCAACCACGACCGCTCGATCCATGAGCTGCTGACGCCGCTCAAGCGGATCCAGACCCTTGTGGCCAATTATCGGGAGGAACAGCGCCGCAACGGCGTGTGCCTGGTATAAACATGTTTGAACGAAACACGGACAAAAAGCCGGACGCGGCCCTGCCGGCGCAGGCGGGCGAATCCCTGTCCGCCGAAAAGCAGCCGGGGCTGGTGCAGGCGACGAAGGACTTTTTCGGCAACGCCCTGAGCACGGTCAAGGGCAAGGACCTGGCCGCGATGGTCGAGGACTTTTCCTCGGAAATGACGCTGGTGGCCGAAGGCCTGAGCGACGACCAGGCGAAGCTGCACGAGCTGTGCCAGTCCGTCGCCGCGCAGCAGACCATGGACCGGGAGGAGCTCAGCGTCGCCATCGACCAGGTCTCCGACGCGGTGGCCTCCGCCAACGACCGGATCGGCACGCTGGAGACCGGCATTGAGAAGCTGCAGAAAAGCCTGACAAACCTGGAGAAAAAGACCGAGGAGCAGAAGAAGAAAAAGCTGGACACCCTGTCCGGCCTGATCCGGCAGCTCACCATCCTGGTCGGCGTGGCCGGCGGCGCGTGGATCATCGTCACGATCCTGAATCTGTTTAAGGGGTGATACGGAATGGCGGACTTTGATACACTGGTCAAAAAATATAAAAAACGCCGGAAGGACAACCTGGTCGACCAGGTGTCCATCGGCCTTACCTATGCCGAGAACATCACCGCGGACGCGGGCCTGCTCAACGACACCGGCGTGCTTCAGGAGGCCCTGGAGACCGCCGGCGTGGTCCTGCCCTTCGCCGTGATCGCCGTCACCGAGCAGCTGCAGGTCATCCTGGGCAGGAAGTCCCAGAAGACCATGCTGGGCGATACCGTGTACCGCATGGCCAAAACCGGCGCCGCGCTGGCGACCGGCGCCGCCGCGACCGCCGTGGGCGGCCCGATCGCGGGCCTTTCCGCGGCCATCGGCACCCGCGCCTTCCTCGACCGGTACAAGAGCAAATCCCTGACCGCCGTTCGCATCAAGGCGCGCACGGAGCGCCTGCGGGCCCTCCGGGAGCTCAACGCCATCCGCCTCGAAGCCGGGATCAAGGCCCCGCAGGGGGATCCGGCGTGACCGGTACCCACGACGCGGCGGGCGTCTGGCACGAGCCCTTCGAAGTCCCCTTCCGGGATACCGACCGTGAAGGCCATGTCAAGCTCTCCGTCTGGCTGGCCTGGCTGGCCGAGCTGGCCGGGGACGATTATGAGGCCCGCGGCGCGGGCCGGGATGCGCTGATCCGCCAGGGACAGGTCTTCCTGATCCGGCAGTTCGCGCTGCAGGTGTACCGCGCGCCCGCGCTGTACGATACCCTGGAGGCCCGGACCTGGGAGCATGGCACGCAGGCGGTCTTCTTCCGGCGCCACTACGCGTTCGACACCCCCGACGGGGCGCGCGCGGCGGACGCGCGGAGCACCTGGCTGCTGTGCGACCCAGTCAACCACCGGATCCTGCGGCCCAAAGCGCTGGCCGAGCCCGTCCGGAACATCGACGCCCCGAACGACTGCCCCGACCCGTCGGACCTCATCCTCCCGGAGGAGGCCCCGGTCCTCGGAGAGCGGAAGATCCTGTTCACGGACCTCGACGCCAACCGCCACGTCTACTGCGCCAACTACGGCAATATCATCATGGACCACCTGCCGGAGACCTACGTGCGGCACCCCTTCTCCTTCTTTGAGATCACCTATGTGAAGGAGGCGCTGGCCGGCGAAACGCTGACCCTCCGCGGCATGGATACCCCGGAAGGATTCATCATGGCCGGCCTGCACACGGATGGCAGCGTCAGTTTTATCAGTAAAATGAGACTATGAAACAGCAGCACCGCCTCGCAGCGGTGCTGTTGTCTTATACTGTGATCTCTGTCAGCAGCTTCTTTCCTGATGTGATTGCATCCGGATCACCGCTTCTTTTTTGTTTTTGGACGGAATGCAGTGGTTCGCGTCAACGATCCAATGATTGTTTCGGACCGGTTTCGATCCCTGATGGGATGCCCGACCCTGGCATGGCCATTGCTCGGCCCGCACCAGCCCGGTTATGCCGCGCCTTTGTCCGAACGTTCCGGCTCCCGGGTGAACTGGCTGCTCCTGGCGGCCTGCTCTTCGCAGTATTTGCGCCATTCCGCGCAAAGCGCCTCAAAAAGGATGCTGCCCGCCACGCGGCCCGCATCTGCCGTGTTCAATGCCTGTCGATTGGTTCCCTGTGCCATCTGCCATCCCTCCGTGTATCCATCCGATGCGCGGCCCTGCCGCTCATGTCATGCGCTCATTGCTCAGGCGTTGCCCTGCAATCATATATACGCGCCAGCCGGCCGGATGGCATGGGATGCGGAAAGATTTGTTTCGCGCGCTGCTGATCGCAACGAGCATATGCTGACACGATCATTACCAGTTTTTGTGTGATCTGTTTCTTCTTTTCAACCTTATATACCTTGATTCATATTGATAAAGGCTATAATCATCTAAAAACATCAGATTCAATATTGATCCATATGGCAGGACGAACACAGCCAGATGATACGCTGACATCGCTGACACTAAGACAGCCGTTATTATTCACAACCGCTGCATGATACTGTTGATATCCGGGCGATCGGAGCCACCACCATATTGTTATCTGGCCATCCTTTGTTTTATATTTATTCCATGTCCCTGCACCTTGTGCTTTCACATATGCTGTCGCAGAAGCTCTAGATTCCATATTATCGCTGTCATCCCATTTGACACCACCAAAATAATGATTTGCCTCCTCATAACTCAATAAAAAGACCTTATCTTGAACATCTTTTCCACCATCAGTATTCCATTCAATATACCCTTGATACTTGTTATTTACAACCTCTGTTGTCAAAATAGCAGTCTGTTCCGTATTCGTGAACGCTGTATTCAAGAAGTCTTTGTTCAACCACGCTCGCAGTGTACACATTTCCCAGGTTATATTCTTCTGCACTTTGTGATAGGACATCACTTCCAATCCATATTTACTGATCAGCAATGCTTTGCCTTGCGTCTTATCTACATCCAGCACCTGCCATGCAATCGCTTCCGGTCCGTTCGCTTTGTTGTTGTCCTGCTCATAGCGGCCGAACATCACGATATCTCCCGCCTTGTCAGCCGGCAGTGGCTTTCCTTCCGTCTTCCCGCACACACGGCACGTTTTCGGCGCGGTCGTCGTCGCTTCCTGCCAGTTGTGGCCGGTGGCAGGAATGGTGGCTCCTTCTGTGATCTTTGCGCCGCAGGCGGTACAATAAGCATCTCCGGTGTAACCGTCTTCTTCACAGGCAGCATCGATGACATTCCGAATCTCCTGAGCACCCGCGTGATTCGTCTGGTCAATCGGCAGGATGTCATCCTTCGTCTCACCGCAGACCGTGCACGAATACCTAATGACGCCTGTATCAATACAGGTGGCTTCCCGGATGGTTTCGCCCTGGTTCCAGGAATGCCCTGCCGCCGGGATCGCCTGTCCTTCGCCGAGTTTCCTGCCGCAGTCCTTGCAGTAACTGTCGCCGCTGTAGCCTGCTTCCGTGCAGGTGGCCGCTTTTTCACCGCGAAGTTCCGTATCGCCGTGACGGTCGGGATCCAGGGGGAGGAGCTCATCCTGCTCCTTGCCGCAGCTGGTGCAGGTATAGTGGATCAATCCTTCGGCG
>CACXEB010000302.1 GCA_902766515.1 uncultured Eubacteriales bacterium | reverse complement strand
TTAGGCGGTACATCTCGGCGATCATGTAATCCATGTACCCGGCGTTGAACTTCAGCCCGCACCGCAGCATGTCTTTGAGCAGCCACAGGCGGCTTTTCCCGGAGCGTTCCTTCAGGATGGCCGTGGTATGCCACATTTTCCGCCAGTCCATTCTGACCAGGCGTTTGAAGAAGAAAGTCAGTCTGCTCATGGGACACCTGTCTTATCCGTTCTTATACGTTGAAGCGGAACAGGGTGACGTCCCCGTCCTGCATCACGTAATCCTTGCCTTCGCTGCGGATCAGGCCCTTTTCCTTGCATGCGGCCATGCTGCCCAGCTCGCGGAGGGTTTCGAAGGGGACGATTTCCGCGCGGATGAAGCCGCGCTCAAAGTCGGTGTGGATCTTGCCGGCGGCCTGGGGGGCTTTGGTGCCGCGGGTGATGGTCCAGGCGCGGCATTCGTCCTCGCCGGCGGTCAGGAAGGAGATCAGGCCCAGCAGCCGGTAGCAGGCCTGCACCATGCGGTCCAGGCCGCTCTGCGGGATGCCCAGCTCCTCCAGGAAGGCGGCCTTCTCGTCCTCGGGCATCTGGGCGATCTCTTCCTCGATCTGCGCGGAGATGACCAGCACCTCGGCGTTTTCCTGCGCCGCGGCCTTGCGGACCGCCTGCACGTAGGGCAGGGACGCTTCATCCGTGCCCAGCTGGTCCTCAGCGATATTGGCCGCGTAAATGACCGGCTTCATCGTCAGTAGGAAGTAATCCCTGAGCACGGCGGCCTCCGCCTCGGTCATGGAGAAGGTGCGGGCCGGGTGCCCGGCCTCGAGGTGGTCGTAGAGCCGCCTGGCGAGCTCCGCTTCCTCCGCGTACTTCTTGTCCCCGGTCTTGACCAGCTTTTCGGCCTTTTCGCCGCGCTTCCTGACGGTTTCCAGGTCGGCGAAGATCAGCTCCAGGCTGATGGTCTCCATGTCGCGGGCGGGGTTGACCTGGCCGTCGACGTGGATGATGTTCTCATCGTCGAAGCAGCGCACGACGTGGACGATCGCGTCGCACTCGCGGATGTGGGACAGGAACTTGTTGCCCAGCCCCTCGCCGTGGCTGGCGCCCTTGACCAGTCCGGCGATGTCGACAAACTCGACGGCCGCGGGCGTGACCTTCTTGGGATGGTACATGTCCGCGAGCACCTGCAGCCGGTCGTCGGGGACGCTTACGACGCCCGCGTTCGGCTCGATGGTGCAGAAGGGATAATTGGCGGCCTGCGCGCCGGCGTTGGTGATCGCGTTGAACAGGGTGCTTTTGCCGACGTTCGGCAGTCCGACGATGCCTAATTTCATGGGCTTTCTCTCTCCTTATGATGTCTGCCCGGCAGGGCAGCTGTCTGCGCAGCCTGTAAAGGCAAACCGCCCGCCTCTGGCGGGCAGAGATGCACAAAGCCATTATAACAGATGAAGCCCGTTTTCACAAGCCTGCGGTGACCGAAAAAAAGGAAGAGTGACTTACAATGTGCGGGAAGTTTAAGCCGCGTCGTCCACGGACTCGACCGGGCCGTAGATATACCGCTGTTCCAGCTCGTCCAGCCGTCCGCTGGCGCGCTCCTCAGCGATCAGGTTGTTCACGAAGTCCAGCAGGCTGGCGGCCTCCTTCGGCATCAGCACGCCCAGCTGACCGTTCGTGAAGGGCTCGTGGATCAGCGGCGCCGCCAGCCGGCTGTCCCGGGAGGCGTAATACCCGGCCTCCATAATTTCGGTGATCATCACGTCGGCTTCGCCCGCGGCGACCAGCCCGGGGATCTCCTGGTTGACCGGATGGATGGTCAGCGCGGCGTCCGGCAGGTTTTCCCGGGCAAACTTTTCATTCAGCCCGCCGGGGTTTTCCATGACGCGGACCTCCGGCCGGTTGATCGCTTCCAGGCTGGTGTACCTGCCGGCGTCTTCCGCGCGGCAGAGGACGGTCTTGCCGTTGCCGAGATACCCTTCCGACATGAGCGCGGCCTCGCGTCGCGCGTCGGTGATGGTGATGCCGCAGACGGCCAGGTCAAACCTGCCGGCCAGGGTATCCTCCATGAGGGTGGGCCAGGTGGTCGGGACGAACTCGATCCGGACGCCCAGCGCGTCCGCAATGTCCTGTGCCAGTTCGTCATCGAAGCCCCAGTATTCACCGGTTTCCGGATCCAGGAAGGCCATGGGCCTGTAATCGCCGGTCGAACCGACCCGCAGGACGCCCCGTTCCCGGATGGCGGCCACGCGGTCTAACGCTTCCGCCGGGGCAATGTCAACGTTGGGAATCGTTTCGCCGGTTTCCTGCGCCGCGGCAGGCAGGCATCCAAGGGCCAGGATCAGAGCCGCCAGCAGGACGGTCCAATTTGTATGCTTTTTCATCGTAGATTCACCTCCGCTGAGTTTATACGCGCCGGAACGGACGGAGGCAATCCACAGACGAAAATCATGATGACGGAAATCGTGATGATAGAAAACGATCCACCAATTCATCAATTGACATAACCGGTTCTGACATCGTATACTTGTGGCCCGGGAAGCGGAGGCCGTACAGGACCCTTGCGCGTCCCGGATCAGAGGCGGATTCGCGGCGGAGGTGATACGCATGGTGGTGCTGGTAGCGGGCGCGTCGAGCGGCCTGGGGCTGCACACGGCCCGGCAGCTGGCGGCGGCCGGAATGACGGTCGTGGCGGGCGCCCGCTCGTATCAGGAATGCGAGGGAGAGGCTGACGGCGTTTACCGCCTCGGCCTGGACGTGCGGGATCCCGCCTCCGTCTGGCGGTTCGTGCGGCTGGCGGCGGACCGGTACGGGAGTCCGGACGCGCTGGTGTGCGCCCAGGGGCTGCTGAACATGAACGCGGCCGCCGAATACCGGGACGAGGACCTGCAGGATGTCATGGACACCAATTTCTTCGGCTCCGCCCGGCTGGTCCGCCAGGTGATGCCCCTGTTCCTTGAAAAAAAACAAGGAAAAATCATTCTGTTTTCTTCCGTCAACGGGCTCCTGGGCATCCCGTTCCAGGGCGCCTATACCGCCAGCAAGCACGCCATTGAGGGCTATGCCGAATGCCTGCGGATGGAGGTGCAGCCGGCGGGCGTGTCGGTGTGCCTGGTCACGCCGGGGGATCACCGCAGCGGTCAGAAGCGCTACCGCCGCCGGGGGACCAGCGACCGGCCGGAAAGCCCCTACCATGACCGCTACCTGCAGGCTGTAAAACAGATCGAGCACGACGAGGCCAACGGCAGCGACCCGGACCGGCTCGGACGGGCGATCGCCCGGGCGCTCATGAAAAAGCGGCTGCCCGCCCGGCTGCTGATCGCCAAACCGGACCAGAAGCTGGCGGTCGTGCTGCATGACGTGCTGCCCACCTCGCTGTTTTCCCGCATCATTTCCGGCTATTACGGACAGAAAGGGAAATAGTTGCAAAATTCTGTACTTTTTGGTATAATATCACCGAATCTTTGACCGAGGTGTTTTGAAGCATGTATCGATTGCTCTTCATTGCAGATCCGGCCACTGGAAAGGATGCGGCCAACTGGCAGGCGGAGGGGTACGGCCCCGTGGATGTGAACGCGGACCTGGACGCCGCGCTCCGGCTGCACCGGGAGAAGGCGTACCACGCCATCGCCGCGGATACCGAAGCGTGCCTGGCGGAGCTCAGGAAGCGCCTGGACGACCAGGCGGACGGCACCCCGTCCTTCCTGATGCCGGC
>CACXEB010000301.1 GCA_902766515.1 uncultured Eubacteriales bacterium | reverse complement strand
GTCATCCTGACGAGCAACGGCATCCAGTTCCCGATCCATGAAGGATAAGCCAACCGGGACCGGCAGGCGGCTTATGCTGCCTGCCGGCCCCTGCGGAGCGTAAAATGACAGATACCTACCGCCTGGCGGACGTGAATGTGCGCGTCTCCGCGATTCATCCGGCAGTCCGCTCGCTGTGTTCCGGATACGCGGCGGACGGGCCGGCTGATTTTGATGTCCATATCCGTCAGACGGACATCGACGATGAGCGCCGCCGCGCAGATCGTCCGGGCGATTCCGACGCTTACCTGGAAACCCTGGCCGTCCTGCGGAAGATCGCGGAGAAGCTGCCCGGCTATGACGCCTTTCTGTTTCATGGTTCCGCCGTTGCCGTGGACGGACAGGCGTATATTTTCACCGCCCCGAGCGGTACGGGCAAAAGCACGCACACCCGGCTGTGGCGGACACTGCTGGGCGGCAGGGCCGTCATGGTCAACGATGACAAGCCCCTGATCCGGGTCCAAGCCGACGGCACAGCCACTGTGTACGGCTCGCCCTGGGACGGAAAACACCGCCTGAGCAGCAACATCGCCGTGCCCGTCCGCGCCATCTGCGTTCTCGGGCGGTCCGGCGAAAACCGCCTCCGGGAAACGGCCAAAGCCGGCCTCCTGCCCATGCTGGTGCAGCAGACGTACCGTCCTGCCGATCCGGCGATGCTGGCCCGGACGCTGACGCTGCTCGACCGGCTGAGCGCGCGGTTCTACCGGCTGGAATGCAACATGGACCTCAGTGCGGCGGAGCTGAGCTACGGCGCTATGGCATTGCGGAACGACGAGTGACGGGCTGGCCGGACAGCCGGCGGAGGAAAATGCATGAAGCTGAAGCAGACGTTCATCCCCCACGATACCGGGACGGAAACGCTCCTCGTGCCCACGGGCAAAGCGGGATTCTCCGGACTGGTGCAGGGCAACAAAACCCTCGGCGCGATCCTCGAATTGCTGAAACAGGACACGACCGAGGCCGGCATCATCGCCGCCATGTGCGCCCGTTTCGACGCGCCGGAGGAAACCATCGCCCGGGATGTCCGGAAAGCGCTGGCGGAGCTGCGCAGGATCGGCGCGCTGGACGGGGAATGACCGGCGCATGACGTGGGAAGCATACCGGGCGGCGATCGACGGCGTGATCTGGCTGACCGCCTGCGCGCTGCACGGAACAGTCCCCGACGCGGAACGCGTGTCGGGGATGGACCTTTCCGATCTCCTGGCCGCGGCCGGAAAGCACCAGCTGACCGCAGCTGTCGGCATGGCGCTGCAGGACGCCGGGATCCGGGACGGGCCGTTCGCCCAGGCCGTCGCGAAAGCGCAGCGCAAGAGCGCCCTGCTGGACGCCGACAGCGCCGCGCTTTATGCGCAGCTGGAGCGGATGGGGATCTGGTACATGCCCCTGAAGGGCGCCGTGCTGAAGTCCCTGTATCCGCGCTACGGCATGCGGGAGATGGCCGACGTGGACGTCCTGGTCGATCCCCGACGCGCGAAGGACGTCCGGATCGTCATGGAAAGCCTGGGCTTTTCAAGCACGAGCTTCGGCCGGGGCAACCACGACGTCTACCGGAAGCCGCCGGTCAGCCATTTTGAGATCCACACCGCGCTTTTCAGCCCGGTCCGCTATCCGGAGCTTTCCAGGTACTACCTGGATGTGAAAAGCCGCCTGGTAAAGGACGAAGGAAACCGCTGCGGCTGGCATTTCCGCCCGGAGGACCTTTACATCCATATCACCGCCCACGAGTTCAAGCACTACAATGGCGGCGGGACGGGCCTGCGGTCCCTGGCGGATATGTACCTGCTCCTGAAAAAAGCCGGCGATTCGCTCGACTTTGATTATATCGTGGCCGAAACGGAGAAGCTGGGCATCGCGGCGTTCGAACGGCAGAACCGCAGCCTGGCCGCGCATCTTTTCGACGGCGCCCCGCTGACCGCCGGAGACCGGGAGATGCTGGAATACATGATCCGGTCCGGCACCTACGGCACCGTCGGCCAGCGCGTGGAAAAGGGCGTAAAAAAACTGGGCGGCGGCGTGAAAGGGAAGGCGCGTTACCTTCTCCGGCGGGTATTCCTGCCCATGGCATCGGTCAGGATCAGCTACCCGTTCTTCGACCGGCACAGGATCCTGCTGCCTTTTCTCTGCCTGTACCGCATCAGCAGGGGATTGCTGCGCCACCCGAAAATGATCCGGAGCGAACTGCGCGCCCTGATGAAGAAAAAAAAATAGTCCCCTCCATCGGCTGCGTGGAGGGGATCTTGTTATTCTGTTGATTAAATCTGTTCCGCGATCGCCGTCACGTCCAGGCCATCCAGGTCCGTGGTGTACACGGAGAGGGAATGGACCAGGCCCTGCGCGCGGTCATACCACACGCACAGCTCCACCCATTCCTCGCTGCCGGTCTGCGCCTGGCCGATGGTACCGCTGCAGGTACCGATGGTGACGGCTTCCTCGTTTTCCCAGGCGAAATACATCCCGGAGATGTTCATCCATTCGCCCTCCTGCAGCGCGGCAGGCTGGACGCGGGCGCAGCATTCGTCAGCGTCCAGGGTGAACTGCATTTCCGCCAGGTTCTCGCTCCGCAGGTAACGATAGACGATGTTCTCCGCTCCTTCGGGGACGCCGAAGCGCAGCCCGGAAGCGTCAGCCAGCTGCTCCGCGGTCATCTCTTCCCACGGATTGGCCAGGTATGCTTCATATGATTCGCCCACAAAGCCGCTCTCGTTCGCCTCGCTGCACAGGAACCAGGTCTCCAGCGCCGCCGGGGAATCCTCCAGGTCCTGCGCATGCGTCCATAGCCGCATGTCCTCCGAAAGCACCTCCAGGGGCGTGCCGGGGCGGTACAGCCGCATTTCGTCCCCTTCGCTGAGGCCGTAAACGTCCGTGGTCACAAAGCGGATCCCGTCTTCGATCGCTTCCGGGACCTGGCCTTCGTCCAGGGCCAGCGCGTCCACGCGGACCTTCCAGGAATACTCATCCGCGCGTTCCGCCACGGTCAGCCGGCCGCTGAAGGAGCAGCCGTAAACCGTGCCGTCTGGATATCCGTCGCCGGTCTCCCCCATCTCGCTGTCATGGTATTCTCCGGTAAACGAGCCGTCCGACTGGATCCTGAGGTCGGTCGACCACGCGCCCGCGCCGCTGCAGAAGCTCCACTCCAGGCCGGTCAATTGGTTAAGAACATCCTCCGGGGTTTCCGCCCAGGCGCACGCGGCGGACAGCGCCAGCGCCAGGCACAGGGCGCAGGCCAATACGTTTTTCATGCTGATACACATCCTTTCCTTGGGAGGCGCTGTACGCGCCTCCCGCATTATATACGTATCAGTGCATGAAAATCATCCCGCGTTTTTGTAAAAAACTGCGGGCGGGCTGTTTCCCGTATTCTGTTCCGCCGGCTGCGGGGTTGTATCAGCCGACGATTCTTTTGGCAAAGGCCGCAGCGGCCTGCAGGTCGGCTTCGTCCGGCTTGCCCTTGTGGATGCCCTTGAACTCGCCCTTGCAGTGGAACTCGCGCTCATCCATCGGGATGCCCGCCTTGTCCGCCTCTGCCTTCACCTTTTTGTAGGTGGAATTCAGCATGGCGGCGGAGCCGAAGTTGACGATCTTCCCCACCTTGTCCTTCTCCAGGCTCCGCACAAACTCCCGCACCTCCGGGTCGATCGTGAACGCGTAATACGAATTTCCCAGGAAGAGGATATCCACGGGTTCCGTGACGGGTGTGCTGATCGGCAGCGCCTCCGCGCCGACCGCTTTCGCGATGGCTTCCGCGAGCCGCCGGGTATTCCCGGTCCGGGTAAAGTATCTGACAGCGATCTTCATTCCGATTCCTCCTTTGATTGCAGCGCTGAAATCATGGTCAGCAGATCCTGATAGAATCCGCGGACATCGTGGCGATGGATCAGCCCGCCCTGCAGCGCCATATGGTCGCCGGGCCAGGCGGGGAAGACGTTCCATATGCCCCGGTCGATCCTTGAGCGGTCCAGCGGTTTCGCGGGCGCGCCCAGCGGGAAGGAAGCTGAAACCGTATTCACCAGCCCGTCGTTTTCCCGCCAGGTTTCGTCGATGGCGTAGCCGCCCTCCGTTCTGCCCGCGTACGCGCCGATCTGATGCGACCGCATGACGAACAGCGGTTCGATGCCTTTCACCGGGACATGGGTGCCGTCGGGCCGGCGCCGGGTCGCACTGCAGGGGACCGAGAAATAGTAGACCTCCGGCTGCGTGGCGATCCTGCGGTTCATTGCCAGCGCGTGATCGACATGCATGTCGTAGCCGGCATAGTCCCGCTCATCCCGCCCGTCCGGCCGGGGCTTTGTCCCGGCGGACATCAAGCGGGCCAGCCCCCTGCTCCACCAGGGGACGCGGACGCTTCCCGGATCGAAATCCGGATCGGCAAACAGGTCGTAAGCCGTGGTCCCGTTCATGGGGGAGGCCAGAGTCACGACGCTGTGAACCCGGCCGCCCAGGCCGCCGGCAAAAAGCGGGGACAGATCGTCCGGCGCCGCGACCCGTTCGGCCGCGTCCCCGTTCGCCAGCAGCTCCGAGAAAAGCCGCACCGTGGCCCCGCCGAAGGAATGGCCCAGCAGGACCAGCCGGGTCTGACCGCTCCATCCGGGGATCAGCGGACAGCCGGCAAAATCCCGCCCGAACCGCGGGTGCCTGAAGCGTTCGCTGTGCGCCCTGCCGTAATCCGTCCGCGCGCCCGCGACCTGGGCATACAGCTCGCAGGCCCGGTCCCAGGCGCTGCCGGTGGGGGCCACGGAGGCAGCGTAACAGTCAAAGCCTTTTCCCCGCAAAAAGGCGATCAGGTCGCCGCCGCGCATCCCCCAGTACGGCATCCGCCGGTAGGCGGCGTCATAGCTGCCCCAGCCCGACAGGCCGTGTACGAAAACAAACGTCAGTTCAGCCATAGCGTTCGCGCTTTCGTTCCAGTTCACTCACCAGGGCGGCGCCGATGATCAGGACCGCTCCGACGATATTCAGCCCACTGAGCGGCTCCCGCAGCAGCAGCGCGGAAAACAGCAGGGCGGAGACCGGATCGATGTAGCTGAGCACCGCGATGGACTGGACGCGGAGGCCCTCCATGCTGCCGAAATACAGGGCATACGCCGCGCCGGTGTGCACGATACCGACCACCAGCAGCAGGATCACGGCCGACGGCGTCCAGGTCAGCCCGCTGAATCCCCCCGTCAGGAACAGGTAGGGCACCATGACGGCCCCGGCGGAGAGCAGCTGCACGACGGTCCGCTGGTCAGCGTCCACGCCCGCCGTCTTCTTGTTGGTGATGACGACGCCCGCGTACAGGGCCGCCGCGCCAAGCCCCAGCAGGATCCCGGCCAGGTCCCCGCCCTGCGATGGATCGCCGCCGACGACGCCGGAGATGAGCACCATGCCGGCGATCGAAACCAGGGCGCATACCGCTTTCCTGACCGTCAGCCGCTCCCTGAAGACGATGGGCGACAGCAGGATCACGATGGTGGGCTGCATGTAGTAGCACAGGGTGGCGATGGCCACCGTCGTATGGTTGTATGCCTCAAAGAGCAGCATCCAGTTGAAGCCGATCATGGCGCCCGTCACGACGAGACGCAGGGTCACGCGCGGCGGCAGGCGCCTGGCGGCGCGCTTCCCGCGCAGCCGGGTCAAGGCCAGCAGGAAAAGCCCACCCAGGATGCCCCGCGCAAACGCCAGGAAGGCGGAAGGGAGCGGGATATACCGCCGGAAAACCCCGATGGTACCGAAAATCAGCATGGAGGCAACGAACATGCCCAGCGATCTGCGGTCGTTTGTCCTGTTCATGGTGATGCCAGCGCCCTGCTTTCCGGTTTGTTTTCCCGCGTTTGACAGCTTACCATTGCGGATGGATGATATCGCGGAGGAATCGATCATACACCTGCCGCACCGACCGCATCTGCGCCTCCGTCAGCGGCGGCAGCCCGGCGGCCTGTACGTTGTCCAGCACCTGGGCGGCCCGGCTGGCGCCGGGAATGACCACGCTGACCTCCGGATGCATCAGCACCCAGCGGATGGCAATAGGCGCCAGCCGGTCGGTGCCGAACACGCGCTTCAGTTCTTCCGCCGCCTCCAGGCCCAGGTCGTAGGGCACGCCGGAGAAGGTTTCCCCCTTGTCGAAGGCCGCGCCGTCCCGGTTGTAGCTGCGGTGATCCTTCGGGCCGAAAACGGTCTCCTTCGTGTACCGCCCGGTCAACAGGCCGCTGGCCAGCGGCACCCGGGCGATAACGCCCACATGGTTCTCCGCCGCGCGCGGGAGCAGCTCGTCCAGGGGCTTCAGGCGGAACATGTTGAAGATCACTTCCATGGCGGCGATATCGTATTCCATGGCCTGCAGGCCCTCGCTGACCTTCTCAACGCTCACGCCGTAATCCGCGATCCTGCCCAGCCGCTTCTGCCGGTCCAGCTCCCCGAAAATATCATCCCGCGCATAGATGGAAGACGGCGGGCAGTGGAGCAGCACCATATCCAGCCTTTCGAGCTTCAGGCGGGCCAGGCTGCCCTCGATGAATCCCGCGACCGCCTGCGGCGTATACATCTCTGCCGTGTGCGGATTCAGCCTGCGCCCGCACTTGGTGGTGATGAAAAACTTACCGGGATGGGCGGTCACATATTCCCCGATGGTCTCCTCGCTTTTGCCGCCGTTGTACACGTCCGCGGTATCGATGAAGGTGATGCCGGCCCCTTCGGCAGCCTCCAGGATTCTGAAGGCTTCCTCCCGGTTGAAGGGATCGCCCCACCTGGTGCCCAGCTGCCAGGTACCCAGGCCGATTTCGCTGACCGCCCGGCCCGTTTTGCCCAGGATGCGCTGATTCATGTCCGCTTCCTCCTTTTTTTCGTACGCTTCATGTTTGTTCCACAGGGAAAAATATACGTTTCCGGTGCCCGTCTGTCAACAGGTCGGGATGTACTTTCCGTGTATTGTTATGCCATCTGGATCAGGCGGATCAGCATCCGGGACACCTGCTCCGGGGGTTCCCGGTCCTCCTTGTTCAGCCAGACGCAGATCACCCGGTACGCGCCGTAGGTGATGTAGTTGAAGAGGTATTCCATGGCGGCGTCATCCTGACGCCCGGCGTATTTTTCAAGCGCCGCGTCCCTGACGGCCGCCAGCGAAAAGAGCTTCTGCGGAAACAGCGGATCGACGTTGTTGTTGATGATCAGGCGCCCGAATTCCAGATGGCTTTCCATGTATTCGCAGGCGGCCTCGATGATCCTGACCGGATTCGCCGCGTGCTGCGTGATGGTGGCGGAAAGAAAATCCAGCAGGTCCTTTTCCATGTCGGCAAGCAGGTCAAACTGGTTTCCGTAATGCTTGTAGAAGGTCGTGCGGTTGACGTCCGCCCGCTGGCAGAGTTCCCGGATGGAAACATGGTAGATATCCGTCTCCCGCAACATCCCGGTCAGCGCGTCCTTCAGCATCCGCTTGGTCATCGCCACCCGCCGGTCTTCCTTCTTTTCCATTGATTTCACACTTTCTTTGGAGATTCCCGACACTTCGCCCGCCGGTGTTGACAAACATTCCATCCGGAAAAATCTGTCGGTTGTTTCATCAACATCTGTTGTTTATAATTATACTGGTACAATCGGATGCTGTCAAGAGGGGGGTGCGCCCATGGAATATGTCTGGTATGTGATCGCCGCGCTCGGCGCGGGCATCGGCACGGGGCTTGCCGGGCTGTCCGCGGCCACGGTCATGGTGCCGGTCCTGATCGTCCTGTGCCCGTCCTTCCGGGGCGAAACAGGCGCGTACCAGGCGACGGCCATCGCCCTCGCCTCGGACATCCTCGGCTCCGCGGTCACGGCTTATACTTACGCGAAGCACCGGAATATCGACCTGAAGCGCAGCCGGATCATGCTGGTCTGCATCCTTACGATGTGCACGGTGGGCAGCTATGTCGCCTTCATCGTCGGCAACGTCGTGCTGGGCAGCTTCACGCTGTTCCTGACCTTCTGCATCGGCATCCGCTTCCTGGTCAAGCCGGATACAAGCCCGAAGGACCGGACGGCGAAGGGCGGAAAGCTCGACCGGAAGGCCGTCGCCTGGTCGCTGTTCTGGGGCCTGACGATCGGTTTCGGCACGGGCTTCGTGGGGACGGGCGGCGGCATGATGATGCTGATCGTGTTCACCGTGTTCCTCGGGATGCCGCTGAAGACCGCCGTCGGCACCAGCACCTTCATCATGACTTTCACCGCACTGATCGCCTCCGTCAGCCATATCCTGATCCACCCGGCCATCGTGGTAGAAAAATGGGATGTGATGCTGATCTGCATCGCTGTCGCCACGGCGGCAAGCCTGTTCTCCGCACGGTTCGCCAACCAGGTCAAGAACCGTACAGTCGGCCTGGTGACCGGCGCAGTGCTGACCGTGCTCGGCGCAGCGATGCTGATCCTGAACTATTGGGTGTACCTGTCGCAGTATCCGCTGTTCGTCCAGACGCTTTCCTGCTTCGGGATCTTCCTGGCCTATGTGATCCCCGCCCTCGTCATCCTGGTCCCCATCCGCTTCCTGACCAGGACGCCCTCTTTCGTTTTCCGGAAGCTGCTGCACATCGTCGCCTTCACCTTTTCCGCCCTGATGATCCTGGTCTCGCAAAGCTGGCAGGCGACTGCGCTCGCGTGCGCGGTCGCCGCGCTGGTGATCTACCCCGTGCTGACCATCTGTGAAAAGGAACACTGGTACGCAAGGCTGCTCGTCCAGAAAAGCCCGGGCGAGATCAAGCGCAGCATGATCATGATCTTCTCCATCGTGGCCGCCGTCGTGTTGGTCGCCTGGGGAGCGCTGGAC
Organism: uncultured Eubacteriales bacterium; assembly: GCA_902766515.1. The sequence goes on along the minus strand of CACXEB010000301.1, from coordinate 2,265 downwards.
CAGCAGAAGCTGGCCGCAGCGGCGATCCTCATGTGGGGCACCGGCGACGCGGCCGCGGCGCTGGTCGGCATCCCCTTCGGCAGGCACAAGGTGAAATCGCGGTGGACCGACGGCAGGAAATCCTGGGAGGGCAGCGCGGCCATGCTGCTGGTCTCCTTCCTGAGCGGGCTGGGGGTGCTTCTGCTGGCCCAAAAGGCAGCGCTCCCCCGGGCGCTCTGCGCGGCAGGGCTCGCGGCGGTCCTTGGCGCCGCCACCGAGCTTTTTTCGCCCAGCGAGTATGACACCGTCACCGTGCCGGTGATCATCACCGCCGCGCTGCTGCTCCTCTGCTGACGCGTCCTGAAAAAACAGATTGCCCTTGGATGATGGATATGGTATAATTTTCTCTGATTACGGAATGTCCGGTCCTTGGCAACCGGATGAACGGCAAAGGAACGCGGGAGGAGACGCACATGAAAACAAAAGCGATGGATATCAAGCTGGTTGTCCGGCCCATCATGGGCTGGCTGACCCATTCCCATTTCTGGGAGGGCCCCTGCCGGGCGGGCCGCGCGGAGGACATGACCCCTGAGGCGGAAAAGCGCGCCGCGGACGGCGCCTTCGAGGCCGCGAAAAAGAAACTGGAGGACGTGACGGACGAGATCCGGTTCCTGCCGCCCGTTGACGCGCGCTATGACGAGAAATTCGTCGTGGGCGACGACGTCTTCGCGCAGATTGAGCAGGACATGGACCAGGTGGATTTCTTCCTGTGCATGAACTGGCGCATCCCCAAGCTGGAGCGCTACCGCAAGCCCATCGTCATCATGCAGAACGGCAACGAGGGCATTGATTTCGCGGCCTACTGCCGGTCCATCGGCGTGGAAGCCCACGTGTGCATGGACGTGAAGGACCTGAACGAGCTCGCGCACGCCCTGTGGGTGCGCAAGGCCGTTGCCAATACCCGGGCGCTGGTACTGACCGCGGGCAGCCAGCCCACCTTCGGCATCCAGAGCCTGATCCGCGATCCGGAGATCCTGCGGCAGAGGTATGGCTTTGAGGTGGTCAAGCTGCCGTTTACCGCCATCATGCCGTACATGGACGCCGTCACGGACGAGGAAGCCCGGCCGATCGCCGACAGGATTATTGCCGGCGCGAAGGACGTGAAGGTGAACACCGACTGGTTTATCAATGACATCAAGTATTACCTGGCCGCCCGGAAGATGATGGACGTCTACCAGTGCAACGCCTTCTCCACCGCCTGCCACGAGCTGTGCACCTCGGAGCTCCCCCAGGCCCGCAAGTTCACCCCCTGCGTATGCCATTCGCTGATGAAGGGCGAGGGCATCCCCAGCGCCTGCGAGGAGGACCTGAACGCCCTGATGGCCATGCTGGTCATGCAGTACGCCGCCAACCGTCCTGCGTTCATGGGCAACCCGAGCTTCGAGGCCGAGGAGCTGCTGTGCCTCCATCACGCCGTTCCCGCGCTGTGCATGAACGGCTACGGTACCAAGCCGCTGGACTACAGCCTCTGGGCGTTCACGGGCCAGGGCTTCGGCGGCAAGCTGCAGATCGATTTCACCCAGAATCAGGACGATTCCGTGACCCTGGGCCGCTTCAATCCGGCGGGCGACACCATGTGCGTCAAGGTCGGCGAGGTCGTGCGCTCCAAGTTCGCGGAGACGTACTGCAGTCCCTATTACTATATCAAAATGGATGACGCCCGGGAGTTCATGCACAACCTGGCCGGCTTCGGCCACCACCAGGTGCTGATCTTCGGCGATTATCGGAAAATGATCAAACGGATCGCCAGGCTGATGGGCTTCCAGGTGCTGGAGGGCTGAGGATGGTCTACCTGAACCAGGCGGCATCCACCTGGCCCAAGCCGCCGCGTGTGCTGCAGGCGCACGCGGCGGCCCTTTCTGCCGTTCCGGCGGGACAGTACCGCGGCGGGACGGACGAAGGGGCGGACATGATGGAGACCTGCCGGGAGCGGCTGGGCACGCTGCTGGGCATCGCTGATTTCAGGCGCGTCTTTTTTTCCTCCGGGGCGACGGATTCCGCCAACGCGGTGATCCGCGGCCTGCCGCTGGAGCGCCGCCGCGTCCTGGCGACCCAGACGGAGCACAACAGCGTCCTGCGCCCCCTCATGAACCTCCGGGACGAGGTGGGGAGCGTCGGGATCATCCCCTGCGACGCAGGGGGATACGTGGATCCGGACCGGATGGAAGCGCTGCTGGACAATGATATCGCCGCCGTGTTCGTCAATCACTGCTCCAATGTCACGGG